>DATFXZ010000456.1:0-3478 GCA_035315305.1 Terriglobia bacterium
GCGAAAATCGAGCCGGGCAAAAAATATCCGATGGTCGTGCTTATCCACGGCGGGCCATCCAGCGTGACGACATCAGAGTGGCCGGCATCGTTTGGAATGGCGCGTGCCATCATCGCTGCGCTTTCTACGCACGGTTATTACATGCTGCTTCCAAATCCGCGCGGCAGTTACGGCCAGGGTGAGGACTTCACCCGTGCGAACATGAAGGATTTTGGAGGCGGCGATTTGCGCGATGATCTCGCCGGAATCGATGCGGCGATAAAGAAGTATCCCATCGACCCCAACCGTCTCGGCGTCACGGGCTGGAGCTATGGTGGATTTATGACCATGTGGACGGTCACGCAAACAGATCGTTTCCGCGCCGCTGTCGCGGGTGCCGGCATCACAAACTGGCAAAGTTACTATGGGCAAAACCTGATCGGTCAATGGATGATCCCTTTCTTCGGCGCATCAGTTTACGACGATCCAGAGGTTTATGAGAAAAGTTCGCCCATTCGGTTCATCAAAAACGTGAAGACCCCCACCTTAGTGATCGTCGGCGAGCGCGACGCGGAATGCCCTTCGTCCCAATCCTACGAATTCTGGCACGCTTTAAAAACACTCGGCGTGCCAACAAAACTGATCATCTATCCTGGCGAAGGCCACATGTTCATCGAACCCAAGCATCAAGTCGATCGATTGGAGCAGACCGTCGCATGGTTCGACACGTATTTAGGCCAAAATCGCTAAGGAAAGCAGGAAGAAAGGAAGACCTCTGACACAAACTTCCTGGTTTCCTGCGTTCCTTAGACATTCTTCACGAATTATTTCCCGAGCAGAATAAAGATTCCAGCGATAATCGCCAGAAAGTAGAGCAGAAAGATGGCCGGTCCGAGATTCAATCCGAAACCTAAGAGACCATCCACGATTAAGTAAATCGCCAGCAAAAGCATGCCAATATTTTTGGTGATTTTCATGATCTGAGTCTGTACTCTTGTTTATCAGCTTCCAATCTTTGAATTGTTGACTGATGGAAACTGAGCAAAGGGCTAACAAATAATTCGTTAGATCTATGAACTGCTTTTTTCGGGTTAATGCGATAGCAGCTGCCGCATTGATTGTGATTTCACCGATCACGGCTCCAGCTAATCCACGCTCTCACCCGCTGAATGAAGATGCTGCATTGGAACTACTCCACCGCACCCTTAAACGCGACCAAGTCTATGAAAAGAGAATCTCGCTAGATTGGATCTCGTACATCACTGAAGAGAAGACGAAAGCTTATTTTCAATTCTTCCTTCGTGAGATCCACAACACCAAATGCGGCGGCGTTTCCGAAGTGAGTCCTGTCATTGATCCCGCGTCTATAGGCATTCCGGCAAAATCAAGCAATATGAAGCCGTTGAAGACAACTGGCACGTGTACAAGGGCCCGCAAACTAAGTAGCGTGCGTACGCAAATCGCGCCCGCCGAAGCGAGCGCGATCATGATTTCTGATAGTAACGGCGGCGACCGCCGTCCGTGAAGCAACGCGCTTAGGCCCCTGCCTTTTCTTTCTTGCTGCATTCCGCTTTGAACTTCGCATACTGTTCCGGAGTGAGGATGCCTTGGGCATCCTTCATGAACTTGGCCTCAGTTGCTTCCGTGCACCCCGCTTTGTGGTGTTCGGCCATCGCCGTTTCCATCTTCGTCTTCTGATCTGGGGTCAGGTTGAGACTCGCAAGAGATGCCGTGCAGGCCATCTTCCCTTCGTTCCCAGCCTTCTTCGCGCAATCGCCGTGTTCACCCGCGAACATTGTTCCCGCTGCGAATGCGCCCGCCGCCACTAGCGCAATGAGTTTGGTCATAGTGGAAACTGAGACAGCCTCGGCGGTGTGACCGTTCAATTTGAAATTGAGTGGCATGTTCCCCCTGGTCGTGTATCACTCACCACTTTGAAAATCGAAGCCAGAGAAGAAATCTTTCCGCTGAATCACCCGTTCCGGATCTCGCGTGGCAGCCGGACAGAAGCGTCTGTCATAACGGTCGGTGTGAGTGATGGACATTACACCGGACGCGGCGAAGGAGTGCCGATCGCGCGTTACAATCAAAGTGCCGATTCCGTTTTGGCGCAGATCAGTTCCATTGCGAACGTACTTGATTTGAATCGCGATAAACTAGCGGAACTGCTCCCGGCCGGCGCGGCGCGGAACGCTCTGGATTGCGCGTTGTGGGACTTGGAAGCGAAACGTTCCGGAAAACACGCCTGGGAACTGGCGAACATTCCGATTGTCGACCAAGTGGAGACGTCTTTTACGATTAGTCTCGACACGCCCGCGAGAATGGCAGATGCCGCTGCGGCCGCTGTCGACTTGCCGATTCTCAAGTTGAAACTATGTGGCGACGATCAAGATCTAGCGCGTGTCAAAGCTGTGCGCGCAGCGACGCCAGGCGCGCGTCTGCTGATCGACGCTAATGAGTCGTGGTCGCGTCGTCACTATGGAAACACAGTCGCGGCGTTAAAAGACCTTGGAGTCGACCTGATCGAACAACCATTTCAGGCCGACGCTGACGACGTGCTCGACCGTCTGGACCACCCGATTCCAGTTTGCGCGGACGAAAGTTGCCACACGACTGACGATCTTTCGCATCTCAAGAATCGATACGACGCAATTAACATTAAGCTCGACAAAACCGGCGGCTTAACAGAAGCGCTCCAACTGTGTCAGCGTGCTCGCGAAAGTGATTTCAAGATATTGATCGGCTGCATGGTCTGCACTTCACTCTCAATCGCTCCCGCTCGCCTTCTCTCTAGCAAGGCCGATTGGGTTGATTTAGATGGTCCCCTACTCCTCGCCCGCGATCGTGATCACGGACTTCCGTATCAAAACGGAAGAATCGGAATGCCGGTACCCGGGTTGTGGGGCTGACGACGTTCTATTTCTGAGTGTAGGACAGCACCCGAAGCGCGCGAATCGCGGTCGGGCTGCCATTGCGGCGAATGTTCCTTTTGTCAATCTCGAACTCGATCGTTGACGCCGTGGTAAGCGTGCCGCCGCCGTTTTCCTGATACTCGACTTTGTAATGGGTGCCTTTGGCCTCGAGCACGCGATAGCGCATAAATCCGCCGGTATCCGGCAGCGAATAAACCAGCCAGTCGCCATCTTGTTTCAGGCCGTCTTCATTGAACTGATTTCCATTCTTCTCTACCGCATTCAGGTTGATTTCTGTAGCGACCGGGCTCTCCGAATCGGAGACCCAGCAATCGATCAGGTTAAAAACTTTCGGATGAATCTTGAGCGGAGATGTTTCCGTTGTCGCCTCATTACTCGTCGAGGTCGCAGGGAGCGCGGGAACCTTGCTGCCTCCGAACGGGTGCAGCGACTGAATGATCTTTGTGAACTCGGCGAGCGTAATTCCGGTTGCAGAAAACCCATGGAAGCGGCCGAGGACCGGATGCGAGTCGGGACCTTTGGCTTTTTCCTCGTTCATGTTTGGGTCGCTTACCCAGTTCGCAATG
>DATFXZ010000457.1:0-3961 GCA_035315305.1 Terriglobia bacterium
ATGCGAGCGGGATTCGTAGACTGGATTGTTTCGACCGGCGCGAATCTCTATCACGATACGCATTTCGGCATTGGCCTCGAAATGCGGCGAGGACTGGCGAATCTTGACGACCGGGTTCTGCGGGAAGAAGGAGTCGTCCGCATCTACGACATTTTCTTTCACTACGACGTACTTCTAAAAACAGATGAGTTCTTCCGCGAAATTATCAGCGCTCCAGAATTCCAGCACACGATGAGCACAGCAGAATTTCACTATCGAGCCGGCAAATATGTGCTCGAACGGAGCCGTGTGCTTGGATTGACGGATAAGTCTCTTGTCGGCGCGGCGCATGAATTGGGCGTTCCAATTTACACATCATCGCCGGGCGATAGTTCGATCGGCATGAATGTCGCGGCGAAGGCGTTGGAAGGCAATAAGCTTCAGTTCGACGTTAATGCCGATGTCAACGAGACAGCGGCGATGGTCTATGGCGCGAAGAAAAAGGGCGGGAAAAGCGCCGTCGTGATTATCGGCGGTGGATCTCCCAAGAATTTCGTCCTTCAGACGGAGCCACAGATTCAGGAAGTTCTCGGCTTGGACGAAAAGGGTCATGATTATTACCTGCAATTCACCGATGCACGCGTGGACACGGGTGGACTCTCCGGCGCGACACCGGCTGAAGCAGTCACGTGGGGCAAAGTCGATCCGGACCGACTGCCTGACGCTGTCGTCTGCTACATCGACTCGACAGTCGCCTTGCCTCTTTTGACGGCATACGCAATGAAAAAGAGAAAGCCACGGAATCTCAAGGGTCTGTACCATAAACGCGAGGAACTGGTCGCGACAATGAAGGATGCGGCCACTAAAACTGGGAATCTGGTGAAATGAAAGTTGTTCGTGCTGTCTGTCCTCATGATTGTCCCGACACTTGCGCCATGCTGGTTGAGGTTGACGAGAATGGACGCGCCATCCGAGTCAAGGGTGATCCCTCGAATCCATACACGCACGGGGGCCTGTGCGTGAAGGTCGCGCATTACGAGAAGCGCACCTACCATGCCGATCGGCTTCTCTATCCTATGAAGCGAGCCGGCAGCAAAGGCGACGGCAAGTTCGAAAGAATTTCTTGGGACGAGGCCCTCGATACGATCGCCGGAAAACTCAAAGCGATTGCGGACGAAAACCCCCAGTCCATTCTTCCTTACAGCTATGCCGGAACGATGGGCTTGCTTCAAGGCAGCAGCATGGACCGCCGCTTCTTTCATCGGCTTGGCGCGTCGTTGCTGGACAGAACCATTTGTTCATCAGCCGGTGGGTTCGGCATGCGTTACACCGTTGGAGCCTCCGTTGGCACGAATCCGGAAACTGTCGATCAGGCGAAGTACATTCTCATTTGGGGTTCGAACATCATCACGTCGAACATTCATCTTTGGAGGTACATCCTGAAGGCACGGTCTCGAGGGGCGAAGATTGTGACCATCGATCCTCTGCGCACCAGGACGGGCGAGCAGTCAGACGAACATATCGCAATCATGCCGGGCACCGATGGCGCTCTGGCTCTCGCTATGATGCACATCATCATTCGCGATGGTTTCGAAGATCAGGATTACATCGGCCGGTACACGCTCGGATTCGATCAACTGAAAGCGCGCGTGAAAGACTATCCGCCTTCACGCGTCAGTGAGATCACAGGTATTTCCGAAGAGACCATCGAGCGAATCACGCACGAGTATTCGACGACTTCGCCGGCGTTTATTCGGGTGAATTACGGCCTGCAGCGGCACGCAGGCGGCGCTATGGCGGTGCGTAACATTTTCTGTTTGCCCGCGTTGATCGGCGCTTGGAGGCACCCCGGTGGCGGCGCCGTCCTTAGTACGAGCGGTTTCTTTACGTACAACTATGCGGCCCTCGAAAGGCAGGACCTGATCCAGGGCAATCCGCGCACAATCAACATGAGCCGGCTTGGCGAAGCGCTCAATAGTGCGAAACCGCCGGTGCGCGCGCTGATCGTATACAACAGTAATCCCGGCGCTGTGGCGCCGAACCAGCAGCGTGTGTTAGCCGGCTTGAAGCGAGAAGATTTGTTTACAGTCGTACTCGAACATTTCCAGACCGACACAGCAGACTATGCCGACATTCTCCTGCCCGCGACGACGCAGCTCGAACACCTCGACATTCACCGCGCTTACGGCCATACCTATGCAATGCTGAACGCTCCTGCCATTGAGCCGATCGGCGAAAGCAAACCGAATACAGAAATCTTTCGCCTGCTCGCCGCGCGAATGGGCTTCGACGACGCGTGTTTTAAAGATACCGATGAGCATCTCGTGCATCAGGCACTGGACGGACTAAAAGAAAAAGTCACGCTCGAGGAACTGAAAGCGAAAGGTTGGGCGTCACTTGAAATAGGCGATGCTCCCTTCGCTCATGGCGGGTTTCCAACTCCATCCGGGAAATGCGAATTCTATTCCGAACGCCTCATGAACCTCGATCCGCTGCCCACCTACATCCCACCGCGTGAGGATCGGTTGTCAAATGCGTCACTCGCAGAAAAGTTTCCTTTGGCGTTGATTTCACCGCCTGCACACCACTTCCTGAATTCCACGTTTGTAAATTTGTTTCATCAGAAAGAAGTCGGTCCGACGTTGGAGATCCATCCACATGATGCGGAGAGCCGCCGCATTCCCGACGGGGCACCTGTTGAAATTTTCAATTCCCGAGGCAGCTTTCTGGCTAAAGCCGTCGTGACCGATCGCACGCGGCCGGGAGTTCTCTCGGCTCCGTCCGTCTGGTGGAGCAAGCTTGTTCCGGGTGGACGGAATGCGAACAGCACAACTTCCGAAGAACTGACAGATCTCGGCGGCGGCGCCACGTTCTACGACAATTTAGTGGATGTACGCCTAGCCGACTGATTCATCCATCGAATACATCGTCAGACCCGATAGAGTCTTCGGGTAGAAGTCGGTCGACTTTTGCGGCAGGACATTGCCCTCATATGCGATGTCACGGACTTGATCGAGACGGGTCGGATTGAGAAGAAATGCGACCTGAGCGTGTCCTTCGCGTACGGCTGAGATTGCGCGCTCTCGTTCACGGACGTATGTAATGTAGCTTTCCTTCTTCACCGCTTCCTCGGTAATGCCAAGACATCTCTCGAGCAGCAGTCGATGCAACACAACGACGTCCAGAGTCCGCTGTTTTTCGGAGAGATCCGGCATGAGCGCAGCAAGGTCAACCGATCTTTTCAGGTGCAAGTTTGAGAGTCGCCCATCCGTGAAAACTCCGATCGTTACGCCGGTGCCGGTTGACGATTCGAAGAACTCGGCGGCCCGAGTGAAAAGATTCATTGCGTCGAATCCCGGAAGATTCGCGAGTACACGGTGCGTGGGCAAAACTGTAATCCCTGGACTATTCATGTTGAAGAACGTCATCGGAATCCGGTCACTTCCCTGTTCGCCGCGCATTTCGGCGCGATAGGCGAGCGCAGTTTCGTATCGATGATGCCCATCGGCAATGATTAGCTTTTTGTCCTCCATCTCCGCTTTTATGAACGCGATCTGCTCACGGTCTGTCAGTTTCCACATGGAGTGCTCGAAGCCGTATTCATCCTTCAAATGAATATCGGGTTTCGCGTGGGTATCCTCGTCCATTAATGCGTCGATTCGGCGAGCCGGATCTTCATACAACATGAAAATCTGTTCGAACTGCGTCTTCGTGTGACGGAGCAACTCGAGGCGGTCTTTTTTCGGACCCGTCAGAGTACGCTCATGCGGAAATACAACCTTGTTTGCGTAATCCTCAAGGCGGCCTAATCCGACGAAACCTTTGCGGAGTCGAACCTCATCGCTGTCCGGCACAATGAATCGCTGGGAGTAAATAAAGAACGCGGGCTCCGGAAGCAGGTGCAGCACTCCACTTGACCGCCACTCCTTGAGATCAGCGGCCGCGCGTGTGTAGACGTTATTGGTCGGTGAGTCATTCGGAT
>DATFXZ010000458.1:0-13849 GCA_035315305.1 Terriglobia bacterium
GTGATTGGCATCTTCTTCGGCTACTATCCAGCTCATAAAGCTGCGGCGTTGGATCCGATTGAAGCCCTTCGTTACGAATGAGAAGTTATTTCCCTGCATCTTTCAGGAGTATCCAATGAAAGCATCGAGAATCTTTGTCGCTTTGTTCGTTGTGTTCACGGTGGTTTGCCGGGCTGCGCCTGCGCGTGCGGAAATCACGCCCAACTTTGTAAAAGACTTTCTGCAACGATATCGGCCTTCCGCCGTGACGTTTTCCAGTTCTGCCGCCGCTGCTACGTCGCCGCAGCAACTTGCCGATCTGGTCCGCAGTGGCCAACTGCCATTGACAATGGGCGATCTGATCAACTTGATACTGCAGAACAATCTTGACGTTGGTGTAGACCGGCTGTCGCCTCTGTCATCGCAATATCTGATCGACACCTTCTATCGCCCGTTCGAGCCAACTCTACATTTGCAAGCAACGGTGGGCCGGAACACGTCCCCTGCTACAACGATACTGGCGGGCGCGTCCAACCCATATACGTTGACGGGCGCCTACACCGTGGGCTTCTCTCAGTCGTTATCCACAGGAACGAACATTGCGATTGATGCAACGATGAATCGCAGTGCATCGAACAGCAGCTTCAGCACAATCAATCCATCATGGTCGGGCTCTCTGCGTTATTCTTTTACGCAGCACCTCGCGAAGGATTTTGGCCGGTTTGTCAACACGCGACAAATTGTTGTCGCAAAGAACAACGAAAAAATCTCTGAAGCCCAATTTGAACGTCAGTTGATCGACCTCGTTGCACAGGCACAGCGGTCATATTGGGACCTTGTTTTCTCCGCTGAAGATATCAAGGTGAAGCAGCGTTCAGTCGACCTGGCTCAGAAAACCCTTTCCGACAATCAGATTCAAGTCCAGATCGGGACGCTCGCGCCCATCGACCTCGTTCAAGCAGAGTCGGAAGTGGCCAACCGGCGCGTTCAGTATGTGACGTCCACATATACCGAAATCCAAACTCAGGATCAGGTAAAAAAACTGGTGACGTCTCAAGGCGATCCCGGAACCATTATGGCCAAGCTGATGCCCGTGCAAGGAGTACGTAAGCCGGATCCCTCGGATGTGCTGGCTGTGGATGAGGCCATCAAGGTCGCTCTGGAGAACCGGCCGGAGATGAAGCAGTATCAACTGGATCTCGAAAACAAGAATATCGATTATCAATACACGAAAAACCAGTTGCTCCCAACGATCGATATCATTGGGTCCTACACTCAAACGGGCGTCGGCGGCACGCCGATCTGCTCACCCTCGTTGCCAGCGAATATCAAGTGTACGCCGAGCACCGGTTCCTTCTTTGGTTCCGGCGCCGCCTCGCTCAATCCGGAGTTGATCGGAGGCCTGGGCACCGCTTTCGGTCAGTTATTCGGCTATAACTACGGGGGATACAGCGCCGGGTTTTCGGTCCAGATTCCGCTTCGGAACCGCGCTGCCCAAGCAGACAATGCGCGCGCAGCGACCGAAAAAAGGATTTCTGAAAACCGTCTCACGGCGCAGGCACAGCAGATTGCTTTGGAAGTTCGCAACGCTCTGACGCAGGTTGAGATGAACAGGGCCAAAATCGATGCCGCACAAATAGCAAGAGAACTCGCGGAACGGCGGCTGGAAGCAGAGCAAAAGAAATTCGATCTCGGCGCTTCAACCATTCGCTTCGTTCTGGAGGAACAACGCAACGTAGCACAGGCGCAGACGGATGAATTGCAGTCGCTTGTTAATTACACGAAGTCGCTCGTTGATTTTGATCGCGCCGTCGGAATGACACTGAAGAAGAACAATATCGCAGTCGAGAAGACACTCAACTTCGGCACCAGTGCAAAGTAGGCACGGAATATGACGGTAAATGCCGGGCGCGTTGGGGAGGAACGCGCCCGGCGTGGTAGGACTACTGCTGGCGAGTTCCGAACCTAACCGGCCCGGAAGGATTATTACGTTGGGAAGATGAAGAAGGGGACTGCAGAGTTACTTCTAAAGAATCCTCGAGCCTGAAGTCCAACCTGGTCTCAGAATCGACGCGAACCTCTTCGCCTTTACGAATGGCCTCGACCCCAGCGCCTGCACCGGCACCTGTGGCGCCACCGATGACGGCCCCCTTGCCGCCGCCGGCGATTGCGCCGATTGCCGCGCCGATCGCTGCGCCAACACCCGCCGATTTTGCCGTTCTGCCACCCTGTGAAGCACCCGTGGCGGCGTAAGTGCTGCTTTGGGCGAGATAACTCTTTTTACCAAGGTAAATACGGTCGAGTTGCAGCTGGAGTTCGCTACGTCCGCTCACACGTCCTGCCGCCTGTACTTTCGACAGCTTCACGTATACCTCGGACCCTTTTGGAAAAACGGTTTCCTTATCGACAATAATCGGTTCATCTAACGACCCTTTAAAGGTTTCACCTAATCGCGCCGTTTCGGAATCGACTGAATCGATCATTCGCACGGCAACAAGCGTCCCGGATGGAACAGTGATCTGACGCGGAGCTGGTGGCTCGACGCGCTCGGGCTTGACCTCATCAACCGGAGGAGCCGGTACGGGAACTGGCGGTGCCACTGGAGCCGGTAATGTCAATGTTCCGGGAGCCGCTGAGGCAGTACTCGAAGCTGGAGCAGGAGATGGCGCCGGTGCTGGTGTGTTCACGACTCGCGTTGCGGGCTTAGCAGTAGTTTGGGTTTGCTGCTTCGGTTTCACAGGTTGCGGTCGTGGTGCTTCAACAACGGGAGCGGCCGGCGGCTGCGGTTGCGGCGCCGGAGCCGGAGCGGGAGCTGCCGCCGGAGCAGGCGCTGGCTCCTGTGATTCTGCGGCTTTACCCTGCAGCTTCGGATTTGGCGCGGGGCCGCAGGCTGACAGCAGCAATGCTGAAACAACGATCGATAAAAATAGTAATTGAAAATGAGTCTTCATAATTTTCCCCAATGAATGGTTTCGACTGTGCGGTGTTCTTGTGCCGACTCAATCTCAGCAGCCTTATAGCGAAATTGAATACCATCTTCGAAGCGCACCAGAAACGGACCCTTACTGTCGCCGTAATCAACGCCGGCGACGATTCCAAAATGGCCCGCATATGGCGCACGGTGGCTTTCGCGGACCCGAACCCGGCTTCCAGTGGAGGGTGGCGCAATAGAATCATCCCGCTGCGAAAGCATTTTTCCTCCCGGATTTAATAGACAGTGCGCAACACGAAAAGGCTAAACAAGGGACAAACTTTTTTACATCTCTTTGCACCCACAGCATTGGCGGCCTTCCGTTGCACCGCCATACGGTCAGTTGAGTTATACTCCCGAGCTTATTTCTTGAATCTGGAGAGCGGAAATGCCTTATTTGCCGGACTTATTTGAGCAGGCAGCCAGGTCGAAACCCCGGAACATGGCTGTGGTCGAGGACAACAATCGATCGACTTTCCAAGAGTTGTCCTCAGAAGTGACTCGAATCGCAGCCGTTTTGAAAGAGCGCGTGAAAGGCGACACCGTTGGCGTTCTCCTGCTCAACTCGCAAAGATATGTCGCAACCATGTTAGCCATATGGAAGGCGGGCAAGACTGCGGTGCCGTTGAATTACTTGCTGCCACCCGCCGACCTCGGGTTCATTATCAAAGACTCGGGTATGTCCGGGCTTGTGTCGTCGGCGTACTTCAATCAGGCTTTGGCCGCCTTTAAGCCGCTTTTTGGCGACAAAGGTGTGATTTTGATGGCCGACGACCCGAGGTTTCTTCAATCGGAAGTGGCAAGTACGGCCGCCGAGTACCGCGACCCAGCTCTTTATCTCTACACGTCAGGAACCACGGGCCGGCCGAAAGGCGTGATTCTCACGCATGACAATCTTGCGGCAAACGTAGAATCCTGTCAGAAGGCAGGAGAATTCGATGACCGCGATGGATTTCTGTGCCTGCTTCCTTTCTTTCACACGTATGCGATTACCGGCACATTCCTGCTCCCGCTGTTAAGCGGAAGCCGTATGGTGCTCGTGGATCGATTTCAACCGGCGAAAGTTCTCGGACTCATACAAGATCACAAGATCAGCGTATTTCTCGCAATTCCTTCCATGTACCGAGTCCTCGCTGCGACCGAAGGTGATTTCGACGTATCCTCCGTACGCTTTCCTATCTCCGGGGGTGAGCCGCTCCCTCTGGCCATTGCCGAAGCTTTTGAGAAGCGATTTGGTGTTCCGATTTTCGAAGGATATGGACAGACGGAAGCAGCGCCGGTCGTCACGCTAAACACGCCGGGCAACCAAAAACGTGGGACGATCGGCAGAGCCTTGCCGGGTGTGGAGGTTGCGATCTGGGATGATCAGAACCGCGTGCTCCCTTCCGGCCAGGTTGGCGAAATCATGGTGCGCGGCAGAAACGTCATGAAAGGCTATCATCATCTGCCTGAAGAAACGGCACAGACAATCGTCGGAGGTTGGCTGCACACAGGCGACTTGGGCAAGCTCGATGACGATGGTTTCGTCACGATAACCGGACGAAAAAAGGACCTCATCATTTCAGCGGGCGAAAACATTTATCCGCGGGAAATCGAAGACATACTTTCGCAGCACCCTAAGGTAAAGGAAGTTGCGATAATCGGAGTTAAAGATGAAGTTCGAGGGGAAGTACCTAAGGCGTTTGTAATTGCTCGAGATGGAGTAGACGTCGAAGAAAAAGAGCTTCGATCTTACTGCCGGGAACATCTTGCGAATTACAAGGTGCCGAAATACTTCGAGATCGTTCAGGACTTACCGCGGACGCCCACGGGAAAGGTCCTGAAACGAATGCTTTCGGCCACAGCCTGAGCCGCGAGCGGCGCTGACTAGCCGTTGATTTCACTTGAGCGCAATGTATAATTTCTGTTTATTTCAACTTTCCCGGCACTAAAACATAAGAAGGAGAATCTATGGCATATATCATCTGCGAACCATGCATCGGCACCAAGGATACGGCTTGCGTCGACGCATGTCCGGTGGACTGCATCCACCCAAAGAAAGATGAACCGGAGTTCGAGACAGCCACGATGCTTTACATCCATCCAGAGGAGTGCATCGATTGCGGCGCCTGTGAACCAGCTTGCCCAGTGACGGCAATCTTTCCCGAGGACAATGTTCCAGAACAGTGGCAGCAGTATATTCCGATGAATTACGAGCATTACGGCATTACGAAAAAGTAGGCGAACCACAGAGACACAAAGACAGGGGAAAACGGGGGTCAGACCCCTCCCGCGAAACGGAACTCGTACTTGATCTCGTACTCACGCTCCGCGAAAAGGGTCTGACCCTAGTTTTCCCCTTGTCTTTGTGTCTCCGTGGTTGAGGCTATCCTATGGCTGAAACAAACATTGAATCCCTCCTCAAAGAACAACGCATATTTCCAACCGACCCTGAATTTTCCAAACACGCACACATTCATGGGCTTGACGTGTACGATTCGATATCGAGACGCGCTGCGGAAGATCCAGAAGGATTCTGGACGGAAATTGCAGCGCAACTGCACTGGTTCGAACCGTGGACGCAGGTTCTGGAATGGAAGGCGCCTTTTGCCAAATGGTTTTTGGGGGGAAAGACGAACGTTTCGTACAACTGCCTCGATCGGCATCTCACGACCACACGAAAGAACAAGGTGGCGATTCTCTGGGAAGGAGAGCCCGGCGAAATACGCGCTCTCAGCTACCAGATGCTCCACTATGAAGTGTGTCGCTTTGCGAATCTTTTTCGAGAACTCGGAATTCAAAAGGGAGACCGCGCAACCATCTACATGGGAATGGTGCCCGAGCTTGCGATCGCCATGCTGGCTTGCGCGCGGATGGGCATCACACACAACGTCGTGTTTGGTGGCTTCAGCGCCGAAGCACTGCGCGATCGGATCAACGACTCACAGTCGAAGGTTTTGATCACGGCTGATGGAGCGTATCGCCGTGGCGCACTTGTAGCGCTGAAAAAGAATGCTGACGAGGCGCTGGTGGACGCGCCTACGATTCAAAAAGTCGTCGTGTACAAGCGGACTGGCGAACCCATCAATATGGTTCAGGGGCGTGACGTGTGGTGGCATGAATCCACGTCCAACATGTCGGGTGACTACGCTGCAGAACCATTAGATGCCGAACATCCGCTTTTCATGTTGTATACGAGCGGCACTACCGGCAAGCCGAAGGGCGTTGTTCACACCACCGGCGGTTACATGACCGGCGCGTACCTTACCACTAAATGGGTCTTCGACCTGAAAGACGAAGATACCTTCTGGTGCTCCGCCGATATCGGTTGGGTTACGGGCCATAGCTATGTCGTCTATGGACCGCTTCTAAACGGCGCCACCACTCTGATGTATGAAGGTGCGCCGAATTATCCGGAACCGGATCGCTTTTGGTCGATCATCGAAAAATACCGCGTCAATATCTTCTACACCGCGCCCACGGCGATTCGCGCGTTTATCAAGTGGGGAGACAACTGGCCTGCTAAACACGACCTGACAAGCCTGCGTCTGCTTGGGACGGTCGGCGAACCCATCAATCCCGAAGCGTGGATTTGGTATCGCAAACATATTGGCCACGATCGCTGTCCGATCGTCGATACGTGGTGGCAGACCGAGACAGGGGCGATCATGATCTCTCCGGTCCCAGGGGCGATCGCCACGAAACCCGGATCAGCCACTCGACCCTTACCGGGAATCGTAGCCGATGTCGTCGACCGGCACGGGAAGTCCGTCGGCACTAATCAGGGAGGCTTCCTTGTCATCAAGCGCCCCTGGCCTTCGATGCTACGTACGATTTACGGCGATCCCGAACGCTACAAGAAGCAATATTGGAGCGAGATCCCAGGCATGTACTTTACCGGCGACGGAGCGAGACGCGATGAAGACGGATACTTCTGGATCATGGGACGCATCGACGACGTGATCAACGTCGCCGGCCATCGCATCGGAACCATGGAGGTCGAGAGCTCGCTGGTAAGTCACCCAACGGTCGCAGAAGCCGCTGTCGTAGGACGACCGGATGAGCTGAGAGGTCAAGGCATTGTCGCATTCGTAACGCTTGCAGCCGGTCACAAACCGGAAGCTGCTCTCAAAGATGAATTGAGAGGTCATGTTGCCAAGGGTATCGGCAGTTTTGCCAAACCCGACGAGATCCGGTTCACGGACGCGCTTCCCAAAACGCGGAGCGGCAAGATCATGCGACGGCTGTTGCGGGACCTGGCTTCCGGGCAAGCCACGGTGGGCGATACAACCACTCTTGAAGACTTCGCAGTTTTGGCCAAATTGAGAGAAGAGGAGGAATAGCCACAAAGAGGCACACGAGTCACAAAATCCTTTGTGCGTTTTGTGCCTTTTTGTGGCCTATTCCCGTTAACAGAATTTATGAATCAATCCAAAATCGGTTTCATCGGCCTCGGAATCATGGGAAAACCGATGGCCAAGAACTTGATCAGAGCCGGCTACCCGCTCGTTGTTCACAATAGAAGCCGCGCTAAAGTCGATGAACTCGTGAAGGACGGGGCGACTCCCGCTGCGTCGCCGAAAGAAATCGCATCGAGAGTCGACGTCATCATCACGATGTTACCGAACTCTCCGGACGTCGAATTGGTGGCGCTGGGTCCCAACGGCATCAAAGAAGGCGCCAAACAAGGACAGCTTCTCATCGACATGAGCACGATCAACCCGATCGTTTCTCAGACGATTGCCCGGGATCTTTCGTCTGTTGGCGTCTCCATGGTTGATGCTCCGGTCAGCGGCGGGGAAAAAGGAGCCATCGAGGCCACGCTTTCGATCATGGCGGGTGGCGAGCCGCAAGATTTTGAACGCGCTCTCCCGATCTTCAATGCTCTCGGAAAAACGATTACGCATATGGGCCCGCTCGGCACTGGTGGGTTTACAAAATTGGCGAATCAGATCATCGTGGCCATCAATCTCACTGCGATCGGTGAGGCATTGGTCTTTGGGACAAAAGCCGGCGTCGATCCGCAAAAAATGATCCGTGCGCTTTCGGGCGGTTTGGCCGGCAGCAAGTGTCTTGACCAGAAATCGGAAAAGATATTGAGTGGAGACTTCGCGCCGGGCTTCAAAATCGATTTGCACTCAAAAGATCTAAACCTGATTGCCGACGCTGCTCGCTCGGTGGGCGTGCCGATTCCGACTGCAGCTTTCGTCGAACAACTATTCGCTGCGCTACGTGTACGCGGCCGTGGCGGAATGGATCATTCCGCCGTCATAACGATGTTCGAAGATCTCGCCGGAGTTCAGGTCAGACGATGACAGACGCTGCGATTTATATCCGGCGTCACGAAAGCGTCATTGCGCCGCTGCACAAGGACTACAGCCTCAAATTATGGGATCTTTCCCTGGACGGCAATAACGAGGCGTTATCAAGCGCTCTCGTAGCAGCCAAAGAACGCTTCCTGAAGGTCTACAGTGATCGCGCAGAATTCCGGCAGATCCGCGAATGGAAAACAGCGAATGTTCAACTCGATGAGATTGAGGCGCGACAGCTGAAGCTGATCCATGATGCCTTCGTTCCGAATCAAATCGAAGAGAGCGTCCTTCACGACATCGTCGAGCGCGAAACCCGCATTGAAAACACCTTTAATACCTTCCGCGCGAATTTCGAAGGGGGTAAAGCTTCGGATAATGAACTTCGGGAAATTCTGCGCACCGAATTGAATGTTGCGCGAAGGCGTGCGGCCTGGGAAGCGGCAAAGCAGGTCGGTCAGGAAGTCGCACCGCAGCTGCTCGAATTGATCGCTATTCGCAATCGTGAAGCGCGCAAGCTCGGGTACTCGGATTACTACTCAATGATGTTCGAGCTGCAGGAACTGGACGAGCGGTCGGTGTTCTCGTTGCTGGACCGCTTGGAGCAGCTTTCCGAACGAGCTTTCACGGAGATGAAAACGGAGCTGGATGCGACGCTGAAACGAAAATACGGGATTAGTGACGCAGAAAGCCATCCATGGCTTTACAGTGATCCCTTCTTTCAGGAGTTTCCGGCCGCCGGCGCGGCCGAGTCGCTGGATCAAGTATTCGCCGATGCGGATATCGAAACCCTCACCCGCAAACATTACGAGAGCATCGGCCTCAGCATCGACGACCTACTCCGATGCGCCGACCTATACGAACGAGAAGGCAAGTCTCAACATGCCTTTTGCATGGATGTGGATCATGAAGGTGACGTACGGGTCTTGTGTAATATCCGCAAAGTCGAGCGCTGGATGAGTACGATGCTCCACGAATTCGGTCACGCCGTGTACGACAAATACAACGACATGTCCCTACCGTTCTTACTGCGAACGCCAGCGCACACCCTCACAACGGAAGCCATTGCAATGTTGAATGGCCGGATGTCCAAGGACCCTGAATGGTTGATGCAGATTGCGGGGCTTTCGCCGCTGGATGCGCACCGCCTGAGTGCAACCGCACGCAAAACACTTCGCTCCGAAATGTTGATTTTCCTGCGTTGGGCGATAACGCTGATTCGGTTTGAGCGTGAGCTTTACCGAAACCCCGTGCGCGATTTGAATCGCTTGTGGTGGGAGTACGTCAGGCAATTTCAGAAAGTGACGCCGCCGGACGGCCGCGATCGGGCCGATTGGGCATCTAAGATCCATCTGGCAAGCTCACCCGTGTACTATCAGAATTACGTGCTGGGTGAGCTGGTGGCGTCGCAAATATTGACATTCATCCAGCAGCAGGTCGTGAAATCAGAGTGCTACGTCGGAAGTCCTGCGGTCGGCGAATATCTGAAGGAAAAAGTCTTCAAACCGGGCGCGCGGTACGATTGGGCTACGATGCTGAAAAACGCAACGAAAGAACCTCTCAACCCTGAACACTTCACACGGCACTTCGTGTAGACGTCGGCCTTAGCCCACACGCGCACCGGCTGAAGCCGGCGCCTACAGTCACCGGGAAACGACTAGCGTTTCAAGCTTCGCGCGTAAGATAAGTAGTTTTTGGCAAGCTGTTCGTTGTTATCGATGTACTGTTTCCACTGGTCGTCGGTGTAGCCTTGCTGAGGCGGACCACTTTTGAGTTTTGTGATCTCATCCACAGCTTTCTGGCCGTACTGAATAGCGCGATCGAGACTGGCCGGCTTGCCCTCGAGAGAATATGCATAGGTGGCGCGTAGCAATGCCGGGATATTTACCGGATCCAGCTTCAATATCTTCTCGCTATACTCAATGACCTTAGCGGAATTGTTCTTACCCTGATACAGTTCGATCAGCTGCGAGTAAGCCTCTCTTACCGCCTTCGATTGCGCGTATTGTTTTTCAAAATCCAGAAGCAGCGCTATTTTCGCGTCGGGGTTGTTCTCAGCGTCAATTTTTTGAAACGCCTTATCTTCGGGACTTCCGGCCGTCACCTGTGCATTGGCCAACGGAACCAGCCCCCCGACAAAGACAACACACAACGTCAAAATGACTCTTGTCTTCATTTGGTACTCCTAAAGCGACACTCCTCACGTTCGGAATGCGTGCCACTTTATCAAAATTGCTACCCTGGGAGGCAAGTATTTTGGTGTTTGTATTAGATGAACTTATGGAAAGATCCCTAGCTGCTCGTACGTCAGGGCTACCTTCTTAATGGCAATGATGAAAGCAGCCGTGCGCATGCTCTCTTTCGGGACCCGGGTATGGTGCACATCCCGAATTTCACGGTAGGCGCTGACCATCGTTTCCTCCAGACCCGAGTTCACTAGATCGATCTCTTCAGGACCGCGGACCAAAAACTTCTTGTCTTCTTCCGGAACAGGCTTACCAATCATCTTCTCTATCGTGTTGACGAGCTTTTGGTTTTTGATCTCTTCCAAGTGCTTTTGCAAGCGGCCGAATCTCATGTGCGATAGATTCTTGCCCCATTCGAAGTAGGACACGGTTACGCCACCGGCATTTAGAAAGATGTCGGGAATGATCAGGGTACCTCGTCCATGCAGCCGCTCTTCGGCACCGGGTGTGGTCGGTCCATTAGCGGCCTCCGCTAGAACCTTGCAGTTGATTCGATCGCAGTTTTCGAGTGTGACCTGATTCTCGAGTGCAGCAGGAATAAGGATGTCACATGGAATGTCCCAGACGGAATCCGGTCCGGGCAGTGTCTCTGCGTCAGGAAAGTTTTTAATTGACCCAGTTTCTTTCCGGAAATCATTTAGTTCCTCGATCGGAAGACCGTGTGGGTTGTAGACGGCCGCATCCCACTCGGCAATACCGATAACTTTGCAGCCATCTTCTTCCGCGAGAAATTTCGCAGCGTAATAGCCCACATTCCCGAAGCCCTGAAGGACAACAGTCTTTCCCTCCAACCCCGGCGTCAGTCCCAATTTCTTCAGGTCATCTGGATACCTAAAAGCTTCACGTATGCCGAACTGGACTCCTCGACCCGTCGCTTCGCGTCGACCATGGATCCCACCCTGCGCAACCGGCTTACCTGTGACGCAGGCAAGATTGTCGATTCCGCCGGGATTAAACGTATCGTAGGTGTCCGCCATCCACGCCATTTCGCGCTCGCCCGTGCCGACGTCCGGTCCAGGAACATTTTCGCCCGGACCGATGTAACCTTTGCGGATCAGTTCAGCCGTAAATCTCCGCGTGATTTTCTCGATTTGCTCTTCGGTGTATTTCTTTGGATTGAAACGAACGCCGCCTTTTGATCCGCCGAAAGGCACATCAACGATGGCGCATTTGTACGTCATCAGCGCGGCGAGCGCCATGATCTCGTCTTGATTGACGAGTTCACTGAATCGCGTTCCGCCTTTGACCGGCTTCTTGTGCTGGCTGTGCTCGGCGCGCCAACCTTCGAAGATCTCGTACTCATCGCCGCCGAATCGCACGGGAAATTGGAAATAGTAGACGTTGTTACACGCCTTGATCTGAGCTAAAAGAGCCGGGTGGATCTTGAGGTATTGCGCTGCGCGATCGAATTGTTTTGATACGATTCGGTTGAAATTGAGATCTTCCTTTGCAGCAAGCGTTGTCGGCATTCAATCTCCCATGACGTGGGGGCTGCCCCCACGTTTCCATTTCGTTTCGAGATAGTCATCCAATATTGTGATGAAGTCGGTAACGATGGTGGAGCCTTTCAGAGTTGTCATCAGGCGTCCATCCACATAAACAGGCGCCTTCGGTTCCTCGCCGGTTCCAGGCAGCGATATTCCGATATTGGCATGCTTCGATTCACCAGGCCCATTCACGACACAACCCATAACTGCGATCTTTAGATTTTCAACACCAGGATACGTTTCCTTCCACACCGGCATACGAGAGCTGAGATAGCCTTGAATGTCGTCGGCCATCTCTTGAAAGAGCGTGCTTGTGGTCCTACCGCAACCTGGGCATGCAGTCACCCGCGGCGAAAAGCTGCGGATGCCCAAGCTCTGGAGAATATCCTGGCACGTGCGGACTTCTTCTGTGCGATCGCCGCCGGGCGCGGGCGTCAGACTGACACGAATCGTGTCTCCAATGCCTTCCTGCAGAAGTACTGCCAGCGCGGCAGTGCTCGCCACAATGCCCCCACGACCCATGCCAGCTTCGGTGAGTCCAAGATGAAGCGCACAATCGGAACGGCGCGCCAGTTCGCGGTATACGTCGATCAGGTCCTGAACGCCGGATACTTTTGCGCTGAGAATAACGCGTTCGTGCGGCATGCCATAGGTCTTCGCCATCTCAGCGGAGTCGATCGCGCTGCGAACCATCGCTTCCATAATCACGGCGCGCGAATCCTTCGGCTCGGCGCTGCGAGCGTTTTCGTCCATCAACCGCGTAACCAGGGATTGGTCCAGCGACCCCCAATTCACTCCAATCCGAACCGGCTTGGCATTTTCGTTAGCGATTTCTATGATCGCCCGAAAATTGTCGTCGTGTTGCCGGCCCATTCCGACGTTGCCAGGGTTGATGCGGTACTTATTGAGTGCTCGAGCGCAATCCGGGTATTCGCGAAGCAAGATGTGACCGTTGTAGTGAAAGTCGCCGATGATGGGCACCGTGATGTGCCGGTCGCGAAGGCGAGCGACGATCTCATAAACCGCTCGAGCTGCTTCGCGAGTGTTGACAGTAATTCGAACCAACTCCGAACCGGCTAGTGCCAGGGCTTCGGCTTGCTTCACCGTGGCGGTGATGTCGGCCGTGTCGGTATTCGTCATGGACTGCACGGCGATCGAATGGTTGCCGCCGATCCAAACACCGCCTACATCCACAGGGACCGACGGTCGTCGAGTAATCTCTGCCATGAGCAACTATTATAAGTATAATGGCGTGCCTTTATGAGCGAGCAACTGCACCTTCAGCGCGGGAATCTCGGCTGGATCGAGGTGATCTGCGGCAGCATGTTTAGCGGAAAGAGTGAGGAGTTGATCCGGCGCCTGCGGCGAGCCCAAATCGCACGCCAGCGGGTTCAGATCTTTAAACCGAAGCTGGACAGCCGTTTTACCGAAGATCACATCGTTAGCCATAGCGAAATGAAGATCAGATCACAGCTTGTTTCGGGGGCACGCGAAATCCTCGATCTGCTTGACGGCCGGACGCAGGTGATCGGAATTGATGAAGGCCAGTTCTTCGACATGGATCTGGCATACGTGTGCAACAACCTCGCCGATTCCGGCAAACGTGTGATCGTTGCGGGACTCGACCAGGACTTTCGCGGAAAACCCTTCGATCCAATGCCGGAATTGTTAAGCATCGCTGAGTACATTACGAAGACTCTTGCGATCTGCGTCCGCTGTGGAGCGCCTGCAAATCGAACTCAACGGCTGGTCGAAAATCCCGATCGGCTGCTTGTCGGTGCGACCGATGCTTATGAGGCTCGCTGCCGGCTCTGTTTTGATCCGCCCGCGAACTGAACATGTTCGGGATTCCAATTCACAAGCTGATCATCCATTTCC
>DATFXZ010000459.1:0-4439 GCA_035315305.1 Terriglobia bacterium
CGTTCGGTTGCGACACAGCAAAATACGGTTCCGCCGTAACGATGAGCCCAAAAGCATGAAGCTCGCTGGTGACGTTAAACCTGGCCTTCGTCCCATTCGGTATAACTTCACCGAGGTTCGTCGGTCGGCCTTCAGGGCTGATGCCCCATATGACGAAGGTCAGATACTCCGGACCGAAACTCGTAGCGTCTTGCAAGTTGTCGAATTCGCCATCTATCTCGATGTGATCTCGCTTGCGTTCTACCGTCGCTTCGCCGTGGGCTTCCGGGAGGAGACAGGTGCCCTCTAAATCCAGCCTGATCGCGCCGGTCTGGTCGCCGAAATCGATCACGTTCGTCGTCCGTTCCACGAGGGACACCTGGTCCTCCGGCCGCTGTTGCCCTTGAAGCCTCGCGGCCGCTACGAGCGAAAGACTAAGCAAGATAACCTTCAGCCCTTTCATGTTTGGTTCTCCCCCGCGGAAGACAATAAGAAAGCAAGGAGTTGTCCAAATGAAAATTGGTCGAAGCCGGTCGTGCACTAAGTCACAGAAGAGAAAAGGTCAGTTGCTGGAGAGATAGCGTGTAGGGAATGATGATCCCACTGTCAGAGAAACACCTTCCCGGGGTAATTTTTCCCGTTTGGAAATTTCGGGCGGCTTATGCGGCAGGTTTCTGCAGTTCGCGTCTGGCCGCTGAGCTAATCAGAAGCTTGTCAAGTGTGATCGGCAACGTACGGATTCGCTGGCCGGTTGCATGGAACACGGCATTCGCTATTGCCGCGGCTGTCCCGACAATACCAAGCTCACCGAGGCCTTTGACGCCGAGTGGGTTGACGACTGAATCGCGTTCCTCGACGAAGAGCACGTCAATATCACGCACATCTGCGTTGACGGGAACGTGGTACTCCGCCAGATTGTGATTCATGAAGCGTCCGAACTTCTGGTCGATCACGCTCTCCTCTTCGAGGGCCATGCCGATACCCCAGACGATTCCACCAATGATTTGACTTCTCGCCGTTTTCGGATTCAGGATGCGGCCGCCGGCAATAGCGGCGACGATGCGAGGGACCTCAATTATTCCCAGGTCCTCATCAACTTTCACCTCCGCAAATATGGCCGAATGCGAGTGTCGGATATATCGCGACTGCCTGGACTCATTCGGGGTTGCGACCACTTCCTCCTGGATATTGCCGGCTTTTCCTTGTTTCATCGCATCCGTGATCGAAACTCCTCGAGACGGATCCGTATGCAAGGCAACTCGGCCATTGGCGAACGTCACCTCGTTGACCTTGGCGTCGACAAGCGGGGAGTTCTTCGTCTTGCGCGCGCGGTTCAAAACCTTCTTTCGCACCTTCTCGCACACTGCTTTGACTGCCGATCCGATTGACGCGGCAGTAAATGAGCCACCTTCGACGGGCGATGCCGGCAACGCGGAGTCACCAAGTTCGAACTTGACGTCGGCAAGCGGAAGCCCAAGCGTTTCCGCAGCGATCTGCGTCATGATTGTGTACGTTCCGGTTCCGATATCCGCGGTCGCGCTGCTGACCGTAAGCTTTCCATCGGCAGTTAATACGGCTTTCGCACTTGCCGGCATCTGCCATGAGTCCCAAACGCCCGTCGCCAGACCCCAACCGACGAAACTGTCTCCTTCGCGCATCGATCCAGGCTCTGGTACCCGTTTGGACCAGCCGAATCGCTCCGCGCTTTGCTGGTAACATTCGCGCAGCGCTTTGCTCGAGAATCTCTTTCCTGTGTTGAGATCTTTCTCAGCGTAGTTTTTCAGGCGCAGCTCGAGCGGATCCACGTGAAGTTCGTGCGCCAATTCGTCCATTGCGGATTCGAGTGCGAACAAACCCCATGCAGCGCCGGGCGCACGCATATCCAGAGGCGTGTAGACATCCAGAGGCACGACCTTATGACTGACTTTGACGTTCTTGCAGCGGTAGAGCTCGCCCGACCAATTGACCACAGGCTCACTATAGTCTTCGAACTTCGATGTTTCCGCGACGGCTTCGTGCGTGAGCGACTTGAGCGTGCCGTCTGCTGTGGCCCCCAACGCGATTCGTTGAATCGTTTGCGGGCGATGACCGAATGTGAACATTTGTTGCCGCGTCAGCGAGACTCTCACGGAGCGCTTCAGTCCCACTGCCGCCATCACCGCAAGAAACGATTGATATTGTGGTCGAAGACCTGACCCAAATGCGCCGCCGACAAACGGCGACAGCACGCGAACGTCACTCTCAGGCAGTTCGAAGACTTTGCAGATATATCGTTGGTTGTTCTGCGCTCCTTGCGTTTTGTCGTATACCGTAATCTTGCCGGTTTCTTCCCATACCACTGTCGTTGCGAAAGGCTCCATCGGATTGTGATGCTCGGCAGGCGCCGTGTATTCCACGTCAATCTGCGCAGTAGATTTCGCAAGGGCTTTGGCGACGTCGCCGCGTGATTTCGGTTTTTCAATAAATTCTCGCGGCTTCGGCTCGCGCGCTTGGCCACGCTTTGCGGTCAAGTCCGTTTGATGTGGCTCGGCCTGGTATTCGACTCGAACCAGCGACGCGGCATATCGAGCAAGCTCGAATGTCTCAGCGACGACCAGGGCAACGGGTTGTCCGCTGAACATGATTCTATCGTCATGGAGTGGGCGAAAGGGCGATCCGGGAGGCGCGGACTCGTCATGGTAACTTTCGTCGAGGGGCGACGTAGGCGGAGCATTCTCGTGCGTGAAAATTTGTATGACGCCGTCGAGACGCAGCGCCTCGTTCGTGACGATCTTCGTGATCCTTCCTTTAGCAATAGCGCTTGAAACGACGACGCCATAGGCGAGATTGGGAAGGTTATATTCGCCGGCGTACTTTGCGCGGCCCGTTACCTTTGCGGGCCCGTCAACACGGCTGATGGGCAGACCGATATAGTTGGTTGTCATTGGCGAGTTCCCATTTGAGCGGCATGCTTCAAAGCGCGCACGATGGCACGCTTTGCCAGTTCGATTTTGAAGGCGTTGTGAGTGAATCCTTTGGCATCGCGCATGACGGCCTCGGCAACAATCTGAAAGTTTTCGGTCGTAGCGGCTTTTCCGTTCAACACAGCCTCGGCTTGCGTATCGCGCCACGGTTTGTGTGCTACGCCGCCGAGTGCGAGCCGCGCCTCTGCAATTGTCCGGCCGGACATTTCCAGCGCGGCAGCCACGGAAACTAGAGCGAAGGCGTAAGACTTTCTGTCCCGCACTTTCAGGTACGCGTAATGTTCGGCGAACCCTTTCGCCGGCAGTTCGATCGACGTGATGATTTCATCCCTCCCCAGGTTAGTGTCGACCTCTGGGGTGTCGCCGGGCAGACGATGAAAATCGGCGAATGGAATAGCGCGACTGCCATTGTTGCCGGTGACGTGAACGACGGCTTCAAGCGCCGCCAGAGCCACACACATATCCGACGGATGAACCGCAATGCACTGATCGCTGGCACCGAGAACTGCATGTATCCGGTTGAAGCCCTCGATGGCGGAACAGCCGGTACCAGGCTCGCGCTTATTACACGGTGTGGCAACATCGTAGAAGTAGTAGCAACGCGTTCGCTGCAGCAGGTTTCCTCCGTTTGTAGCCATATTGCGGAGCTGTGCTGAAGCGCCGGAAAGAATGGCTCGTGAGAGCAGCGGATACCGTTCTTCGATTTGTGGATGGTAGGCGGTCTCTGCATTCGTTACGAGAGCCCCAAGCCGTAACCCACCATTGCCGGTTTCCTCAATGCGGCTCAAGGGCAACCGCGTAATGTCGACCAAACGAGCGGGCCGAGTAACATTTTCCTTCATCAGATCGATCAGGTTCGTGCCACCGGCGATGAATTGCGCGGCTGAGTTTCCGGAAATTTCGCGGACAGCTCCTGCGACGTCACCAGCTCGCATATACGAAAAACGGTTCATGGGTTCGCGTTCCTTTCTTGTGCATGCATGGCCTGTTGAATTGCCGCGACAATGTTCGGGTACGCACCGCAACGACAGATGTTGCCGCTCATCAATTCCCGAATGTCGTCGGCCGTTCTTGCACGGCCTTCCTTGATCAAACCCACAGCCGAACAGATCTGACCGGGCGTGCAGTATCCACATTGAAACGCGTCATGTTCGATGAATGCTTGCTGGACAGGATGGAGTCCGTTTCCGTTGCCGATGCCTTCGATCGTCGTGATCTCCGTGCCGTCTTTCATGATTGCCAGAGTCATACATGAGTTGATGCGCTTGCCGTCCACCAGGACTGTGCAGGCTCCGCATTGGCCATGGTCGCAACCCTTTTTTGTGCCGGTCAGGTCGAGGTACTCGCGTAAGGCGTCGAGCAAAATCGTCCACGGCTCCACGTCGATATGTTTATCAGAGCCGTTAACTCGAAGAGTTATCCCAGTCCGGGTCGGCATGCTTTGCGTTTCCTTGTTCACGTCCACTCCTTTTTGCGTTGGCATTGGCTGATCAGAGC
>DATFXZ010000460.1:0-4439 GCA_035315305.1 Terriglobia bacterium
GGGTTCGAGCCCCTCCGCCGGCAATGAAATCTCACTTCGATCTTCGACGTTCGATGTTAAGCCCTTCGATGAGCGGCGTTCCCCGCAGGGACTTATCGTTTGAGCGTGGCAGATTCGTCTGGAAAAAAGCGTTTCCACACCGCCTCATAGGGATCGCCAGCTTTGCTTCCGGGATACCTCTGTCTCACGGTTTCCAGTGTAAGCAGGGAGCCATCGCCACTGGTGTCGAGTGCGCTCACTGTGGCGGCAATGTCTGCCAGCCATGGAGGCGCAGGTTTTTCTTCGAACTTTTCGGGTGCGGCCTCCCACGCCCGATATACCGGACTGACATCTATGAGGCGCAGGCTGTCGAACGCATTCCACATGCCTGATAAGATCAACAATCGTTGGCCGTCCGAACTGAATTGTGGAATTCCGATTGGGCCGCGGAAGACCACGGGCTCGGCCGGCTCTTGCATGCGGGCACCCTTTGCAACGTGAACTCGACCGGCGAGCGAAGTGGCGACGAGACGCGTGGCAAAGTCGCCTGGTGCAACGACCAGTCGCATGAACAGATCGCGGAAAGTCGGTGGAGGGATCGGCGTTACTTCTCCATTAAGGAGATCGAGGATTCGGACGCTGTTCCAACTCGTTAGGGTAATTTGGTTGTTACCGGGGCCGAAGGCGACGCCATTCGGTTGGAACCCTTCGGACAATCGAATCGAATCCTGTCCGTGCATAGCGTTCTCCAGTATGTGGAGATCATCGGCGTCGATGAAACTCACTCTGCGGAGCACCGGTACTGTGAAGTCGATAGAGACTGCAGCGATGCCGTTGCGGTTCTCATATCCGGGTATTGAACTGAGTTCACGGCCCGGCGTGAACCGCGCGGCAAAAGCAAGTGCCACAATTTTCATGCTGGTGAGCTTGTTCGATTCCTCGAGGAGTTGTTGGAACGTGTTTCCCTTCACCTGGAACAAGCTACATTCGGCCTCGTTCGAACCGCGCGCATTGATAAGGACAAGCCGATCTGACTCGTTAGACCAAGCAAAGGTCATGCGGGAACCTCGAAGCCGCTGAAACTGTATGTCCTCGCTCGCAGATTCGTACGTCCGTTTCTGGGGCGACCATCGCCAAATCTGCAATTTACACGTTTCGTGGCCGCTGGCAGGCGGCCCCCCCCCTCCGGCTCCCTGCTGCGGCGGACCTTGGGCAGCAGCATCTGCATTTGCAGCTGAAGCTAGCGTCGGCGGGATAATGAACAGCCATTGTCCGTCGGGGCTGAAGGAGGCGAAGCCGGGTTGTACGAGCTCGCGTTCGCCTGGTTTCGGCTTTTCAAACAACGGACGTACGGGGGACAGCTCGCGCCTGTTCCAAAACAGCAACTGACCGTCGCCGGCGGCAGCGAAAATTTCGTTGTTGTTTTCTCCCGGAGCGAACGTCGCTGCTAGTAATGCATCTTTTTGATAGCGCACCTCCGGCGCGGCCGGCGGACACCAAACATGCTGGAGCAACAGATTGCGAGCTAGCCTTGCGGCCTCCGTATCCTGACGATTCCATTTCAGAGCAATCGCGAGGTTCCGGAGAGCGGTGATGTCTCTTGTGGGATTCGTCTGATCACCGAAATCTGCCTTTGCCCTTTCTCGGAAACTTTGGCCCGTCTTTTTGTGTTCCTGAGCTTGTGCGTACAGGAAAAACGCGAACGTCCCAACGGCCATAAGAATTATGACCCCCAAAACGAAGATTGTAGCGCTGAAAATTCGTTCCCGCTTGCGCTTTTCGAGCAGTATCTTTACGCGTTCGCTCTCTGCCTTGTGCAATCGCTCCTGCTCTTCAGCACGCTGTCGTGCTTCCTCCAATTCCTCGGCCTGGCGCCTTTTTGTTTCCTCCAGTTTATTCCTGCTGCGCCTAAC
Organism: Terriglobia bacterium; assembly: GCA_035315305.1. Lineage (GTDB taxonomy): Bacteria > Acidobacteriota > Terriglobia > 20CM-2-55-15 > 20CM-2-55-15 > 20CM-2-55-15. Next base: position 1,893 of record DATFXZ010000460.1, read on the forward strand.
AAGCTGACGGGCCTCTGGACTGGCGCCGAGAATCTTTGCCTCTGGCGAATTCAAATACACCTCTGCTTCGCGCAGGTCTATCTCATCTAGAGGTTCATCCGATTCCTGCTTGACGTAGTCTTCCAACTTCGCGCGAATCCGCTCCGCATCCTGGTACCGTGCAAGCCACTTTTGATTCGACTTCTGTATTGGTTCTATAAAGCGATCGTGGGTAAGCTCGTGAGTTATTGTGCCCGAGCGGTCCTCGCGGCGTATAACATGAGCTTCCTCCAGTTCTTTCAACGCCAGGCCCGGTATTCTCCAGGTAGCTCCAGGCGCACCGCGAAAAGCAAGTCCGCGTATTCCGGTGCCAGTTATCAAAGCGGTTCCAAACCAACGCCGCAATTCACCTTCGCCAATCCTACCTTCACTGGCAGCAGCAGCTCTCTCAACAGAGCGATCGTAATAGCACGCCAAAGCATTATTCACGTCGCCGAAGCGTTCGATGTATTCGGCCGTGATCAGGCGCGACCCATCGCTGCTGGTATTCGGTCCATTCTTCCACTGCGTGGGCAGATTTTCCCAGAGCGATTGGCACACCACTTGAAGCTGAACCGGTTCGACGAATTCGCCGCGGGTTTCACGAAATTTGTCGCCTTCTGCTACTCGAATTTCCGAAAGCTCCGCCATTAATTCGTCGGCTGCGTTTGGATCGAAGGAGAGACCCCATTTTTGAAAAGGCTTCACTACCGCGTTACGCGCCGAATTGCCGCGCAAGCGCTCCAGATGCATCCGGGGCCGCAATTTTTCCGGAAGCAAATCAGCGAACGGCTCCAGCTGAGCGATATATTCTTCACGCATGACAAAAACCACCTTCATCGTTGGCAAGTCGTGCAGCGCCTGCGCAAGCTGATCGAAAAACGGCCCTCGTTCCTGCCAGCGATGCTGATTGGTCGTGAAGAACTCTTCGAATTGATCGAAGATCACAATTAATGGTGGCGAGCTCTCATCACCTGCCGCTGGAGTAGAAGCAAGCGGTTTGAGAAACTCGGACAATGTCGTCTTGGCATAATCTTTGACTGATTGGCCGCTCGGCAGTTTTGCCGCCCAGTACTGAAGCGCATGATAGACAAAAATGTTTTGCACATTTTCAGGTGGGACGTCGTTCGGCAGTAGGCCGTGAACGCGGGCGGATCGCAGAACGTGGTACTGCTGTTCTTCCAGGCGCTTGATAACACCTGCCCTCAACAACGAACTCTTTCCAGCTCCCGATTGCGCATAAACAAGGACGGCCCGGTGCGCGATGATCAGTGAAAGAAGCTCCTCCGTCTCCCGCGTACGACCGAAAAACCGATCGCTGTCCTCTTTTTCAAAAGGCCGCGGACCTACAAAGGGCGAATCGCTCATGCCGGGCTGAAGGCTTCCCACCGCATTCGAAGTTCCTCGCAGAACTGCTGACAAGTGCCCCAATAAATTTTCACCTGCGCACTGCCGAAATACGAATCGAGATACTTCACGGCTTTTGCCGCTTTGTCCGCCTGCTCGCCCGGAGTATCAGAAGGTTCAAGTTGCACGGCGATATGTGTGTTACCGCTGTCGCGCAGCTTATTTGCGAAGAGCCGGAAGAGCACTAGAAAATCCCAATCCGACAACGTGTACCCGAGGAAGAGCAGGGCGCCTCCGAGGGCACGGTCCACTCGATGCGCCAGTGATTTGTAGTCACGCGAAATGTTGATCAGGAATTCAAAATAATCGTCCTCGGTCACCACCGCGGATTCCGCCCATGGCGTGCAACCGTGAAAGTGATAAACCAGCGGATTTGCGACTGAATAGGCGAACTCGGGATCAAAACTTGGCGCTTTCTCAGGGATATGCCGGTTCCAACGACAGATCGCGAGGCGCGCATCTCGTTTCTTGTATTCCGTCAACGCGCGATACATCCAATCATCGAAGTTACTCGTGAGATAGACTGGGAATGGAAGATCGGCCAAAACCCGATGTGGCTCGTTAGGCAATGCCGAAAAATTCGGTGTGACAACATTCCCGTAATGTTCGGCGAATGCCTCCTTCGGGGCCATAATGTCATCTGTCGCTGCCACGTATTTCGCCACTCGTTCCAGCTTGGTTTGATCGTCGAGAGGATAGGCATAATCAGCCGCAAACTTGAGCGCGATCTGTTCCTTCGATGGATATTTCAATTTCGCCCATTCAGCTGGATCAGCTCCCGTGGGAGGCCCTGTGCATGCACCCGATCCAATTACGGGCGTGCACTTGTCGTCCCTGATGCGTTTTAATAACCGCTCCCAAGTCTTGTCGTCCAAATCACGGCCGCTCTTCGGCGTCGGAACGTCCTTTGATTCGGCGGCAGCGGATTCAGCGCTCATTTTCTTGTTTGTTCGAAAGTCGCCCAGCGCTCATCCAATTGGGCTGAAAACTCTCGCGCCGTACCCCAGAAGACTTTCATGTCCATGGCGCCGTAGAATTTTTCGAAATACGCCTGATGCGCCGCGCGGGTTGGATCAGTTTCATCTGGGGGCTTCAAGACCACTATGCTGCTGAATTGTTGCC
>DATFXZ010000461.1:0-13630 GCA_035315305.1 Terriglobia bacterium
AGCTGCCAGACCTTTGTGTCTCTGTGTCTTTGTGGTGACATCCCTCTTTAATCTTGGCTACTTCTCTTCGTGCTTAATCTGATCCAGCAATTCTTCGATTCGAATACCCTTTTCCACGCTCTCGTCGTAATCGAAGCTCAGTTCGGGGATGCGCCTCATGTGATGCAGGCGCTTGCTTAACGAGCGCCGGACAAAGCTGGTCGCAGAACGAAGACCTTCCAGAGCTTTCTTCCGCTGCGCGTCGTCGCCGAGGACTGTCACGAAGACCCGGGCGTGCCGCAGGTCGGGTGAGACTTTGACGGCCGTCACGGTCGTGAGGCCAATGCGCGGATCTTGAATTTCGCGCTCAATGATCTCACTGAGTTCGATTCGCAGTTGTTCTTCGATTCGATCGATTCTTCGTCCTTGCATTTAAACGATCTCGATATTCGACTGGATTGAGCATTCCGGCGCAATTCGTTCTGCTTCTTCGGCGGCTTGCTGCAATACCTTTTCGAGAAAACCTTCGTCGGAACCCACCGTCACGACACTGACTTGGGCGCGCTGCCACAAATCCTGATGGTCGACTTCGGAGACGGATACATTGAACTTCGCCCGTAGCCGATCCTTCAGGCTGCGTACGACCATCCGCTTTTCCTTCAAGGAATGTGCGTGTGGGATGTGAATATCCAGAGTGAGCAGAGCGATCACTACCATCAGTGTCACGCTCCGACGTCGGCCATCACCTTCTCGGTAACAAACGCTTCGATCGTGTCGCCGATCTTGACGTCGTTGAAATTCTGAATGCCGATACCGCACTCGTATCCGCGTGTGACTTCGGAAGCATCTTCCTTGAATCGCTTCAACGAAGCGATCTTGCCTTCGAAGATGACGACGTTATCGCGCAGAAGACGAATTTCAGCGTTACGTGTGACTTTGCCATCGGTGATGTAGCAGCCCGCAATCACGCCGACTCTCGGAATACGGAATGTATTTCGAACGTCTGCAGTGCCAAGGTAGGTTTCCTTGATGACGGGCTCAAGGACGCCCTGCATCGCGCGTTTGATCTCGTCGACGACGTTGTAGATGATCGTGTGAAGGCGAATGTCAACCTTTTCCCGGTTCGCCAGTTCCGCCGCTTTCCGCTCCGGCCGCACATTAAATCCAATGATGATTGCGTTTGAGGCTGCAGCGAGCAGCACATCCGTTTCGGTAATTGCACCGACGCTGGAATGAAGGACGCGAACCTTCACCTTATCCGTACTTAGCTTATTCAGCATCTCGGTCAGCGCTTCTTGCGAGCCTTGCACGTCACACTTCAGGATAAGCGGGACCTCTTTGATTTCGCCTTCGGTCAACTGCTTGTGCAACTGATCCAGCGTAAGCCGTGATGTCTTCGCCAATGCAATGTCGCGCAATTTCTCCTGACGGTACGACACGATTTGTCGAGCTTTTTTATCGTCGGCGATACATTGGAACGTGTCGCCGGCGAGGGGCAATCCTTCCAAACCGAGAACCTCGACGGGTGTCGAAGGTGCCGCTTCCTTCACCGGCTGTCCGTTTTCATCGAACATCGCTCGTACTTTGCCGTATACGGCTCCGGCAACGAAATTGTCACCGACTTTCAACGTTCCGTTCTGCACCAGCACGGTCGCGACGTTGCCTCGACCGCGATCGATTTTGGCTTCGAGCACGGCTCCCATTGCGGGCAGTGTCGGATCGGCTTTGAGGTTCTGAATATCGGCGACGAGCAGAATCAATTCGAGCAACAGCTCCAGGTTTTTACCCATCTTCGCGGAGACTTCGACAGTCGGCGTATCTCCGCCCCAGTCCTCGGCGAGCAGGCCTCGCTCGGAAAGCTCGCGCTTGACGCGCTCAGGATTGACCCCAGGTTTATCGATTTTGTTGATAGCAACAATGATCGGAACTTTCGCGGCTCTGGTGTGTGAAATGGATTCATCCGTCTGCGGCATCACACCGTCATCGGCTGCGACCACGAGAACAACGATGTCGGTGACCTTTGCGCCGCGAGCCCGCATCAATGTGAATGCTTCATGACCGGGAGTGTCGAGGAAGGTGATTTTCCGATCCTGAACCTTCACTTGATACGCGCCGATATGCTGCGTAATTCCGCCGGCCTCTTGCTCGGTCACGCGCGTTTTGCGAATCGCATCGAGCAGTGACGTCTTGCCGTGATCCACGTGACCCATAATGGTGACGACGGGCGCACGCGCGACAGCGTTCTCGGAGACGCTGACCTCGACCGCATCAAGCATCACGGCTTCTTCAAATGTCACGAATTCGGCCTCGGCATTGAAATCCTTTGAAATGGATTTCGCCATCTCCTTATCCAACGTCTGATTAATGGTCGCAAACACACTGCGGTCCATCAGTTTCTTCTGCACGTCCTTGGCCAGAACCCCTAGCTTTTCTGCCAGATCCTTTACGGTGACGCCCTCGGTCAGCGTGATCCTGCGAAATTCACGCGGAACTTCCGGTTTCGGCTGTGGCCGGACAAACGGCGATTCAAGCTTCTTTTCGGCCTGACGTTCATACCGCTGCGTACGATCGACACGCTCGTGGACAGGTGGGCGTCGCTGTTCCACTGGTGGAGGCGGCGGAGGCGGCGCTCCCGGCCGAACCCATGGACGTTGGCCCGTGGGCGCTCCCGGGGCCGCGCCGCGGTTCTGGAAGCCAGGCGCGGAGGGATGCCGTTGACCCGGAGTCTGGCCTGGACCCATCGGCCGTGGCGGATAAGGTCGGCGCTGCTGACCGGGAGGCGGACTGGGCGGCAGTCGATGCTCCTGCCGCAAACGTTCCTGCACAATCTGCTGCATCGTCTTCCGCTGCTCCGGCGGCGGTTCTGGCTTGGGCGGCGGAATTACGGGCGGAACCGCAGGGCCGATGCGCGTCGGGGGCGGAATGATCCGTCCACCCTGTGGCGTGAACTGTGGTTGAGGCGGCTGGACTGGATGTGCCGCTGCCGGCTGCTCAACTTTTGGAGCCGGCGCAGGCGGCACCGGCGGTGCAGGAGGAGCCGGCGGTGTCGCGACTTTAGGCTCCGGCGTTGGAGCTTTCTCTTCGACTTTCGGCTCGACTTTAGGCTCAGCCTTAACTTCGACTCTCGGCGGCTCCGCTTCAACCGGAGCGGGCTCCGGCGGCGCTTGCGGTGCTTCGACCTCCGGCGCCTCGACGGCAACGATCTCGTCTGCGGCGGGAGCTGTCTTTTCCGACTCGGGCGCATACACTCCGAGCTCCCTGCGTAATCTGTCGGCCAGACGATCTTCAACCGTGTTTGAATGCGATGTCACCGGCACACCCATGTGCTGCAACTCGCGAATGATTTCGGCGTTATCGCGATTCAGCTCTCGGGCCAGCTGGTAAACTCGAAGCTTTGCCATTCGTTATCTCAGTCCTCTCCTTCTGGTGCTGTAGCGGCGCTCTGTGAGCGCCGAGTGTTCAAATTTGGCAGCGAAGAATATCACTCATTTTACTCTTCCGGAACGTTCTCTGCAGCAGGCTCAGCGTTTTCCGGAGCAGGTTCATCCTTGCTGAACATATGCTGTTGCGCAAGACGCTCCATCTGATCTTGATAAGCGGGCGACTGCGTATAGTACTCCGAAAGCGCATCGCTGATTTTCTCGATCGTCTTCTCCCCGATGCCCGGTATGTTTTGAAGGTCCTCGGGTGAGAGATTGGCCAACTGCTCGACCGTTCCGATGCCTGCGGCTCCGAGCTTTTGAATCAAACTCGGCGTCAAGCCAGGCATGGTTTCCAGCGGGGTCGGAATCGTCTCCTGCAGTTGCTGCATCTGACTCTCGACCTCAGCACGCTTTTCTTCTTCGCTCTTAATATCGATTCGCCAACCGATCAGCTTTGAAGCGAGACGGACGTTCTGCCCTTTCTTGCCGATCGCCAACGACAGCTGGCTGTCCTCGACAACCATTTCCATGATCTTTTCGGTGCTGTCGACGATGGATACCCGGCTGATCTTTGCCGGACTGATCGCGTTGGTCGCGAACGTTACAATGTCGTCGTTCCACTGGATGATATCGATTTTCTCACCCCGCAATTCGCGGATGATCGACTGCACGCGCGTACCCTTCATCCCTACGCAGGCGCCGACAGGGTCAACATCTTTTTCGCGCGATGCGACGGCAATCTTGGTCCTCTCGCCGGCTTCTCTTGCGATGCTTTTTATCTGGACGGTGCCATCGTAGATTTCCGGCACTTCCGTCTGGAAAAGATGCTGTACCAATTCCGGCGCGGTGCGGGAAACCATCACTTGAGGACCCTTCGCTGTTTTGTCGACCTTGGTGATGATGACCCGAATGCGGTCGCCCACAGAGAAGTTCTCGAGGCGTGACTGGTCGCGCTTGCCAAGCTTGCCCTCGGTCTTGCCCAAATCGACGATGAGGTCGCCGCTCTCGAAGCGTTTAACCACGCAGTTCACGACTTCACCGACGTGCTTGTGATACTCGGCGTAAACGCTTTCGCGTTCCGCTTCACGCACTTTCTGGAAGATCACCTGTTTGGCCATCTGCGCCGAAATACGGCCCAGGCCAACTGTAGGTTTCTTGAATTCGATTTCTTCCTCTAGTTGCGCGTCGGCCCTGATCTCCCGAGCCTCATCGAGCTGAATTTCGCGTACGGGATTCGCCACGGCGTCCACGACCTTCTTCACAGCAAATACGTCGATCTCGCCTGTTTCCGGATTCAGACGGCCCCGCAATTCTTCATTCGATTTGAAATATTTGCGGGAAGCTACAACTATGGCATCCTCGATCGCATGGATCACAATCTGCGGATCGATGCCTTTTTCTCTGCTGATTTGATCGATCGTTTGAAAAAGCACGTTCGACATCAATGACGCTCCCTAACTGTCCTTACTTTCCTTTCGACTTCTCTTAACGTCGGGCCCACCGTCCGGATCGCTTCAGTACACCGCTGCGCGGCCTTCTTACTGCCGGCCGGTCCCCCCACGTTCTCTCTCCGCGGCCCAGTCGAATTCCAGGCGCGCCTCATCGATAACATCCAGCGGAATCTCGAGAAGATCACCTTTCGGTAATTCCAGCCGGACCTTCCCCTCGTGTAATCCTTGAAGGCGCCCGCGAAAGACTTTTTGTTGACGAAGAGGGATGCGGGTCTGGATTCTGGCCAGCTTACCCCCGAAGCGAGTATAGTCACTTTCCTTGACCAGCTTCCTTTCCAGACCAGGGGAGGAAACTTCCAACGTGTAAGAAAACGGAATCAGATCTTCAACATCGAGTACCGTTCCTACTTGTTCGCTGACCAACTCGCAATCGCGATGGGAAATGCCGTCCGGCTCATCGATAAAAATGCGAAGGATCGAGTTCTTGCCGGCGCCTTTGAACTCCACATCGACTAACTCATATCCTTGCCCTTCAACGATATCCTGAATGAGCCGCCGCAACCGGTCCCATTCGACTCCCTTGCTCATAACAACAAAAAAGTGGGCGAAACGCCCACTCAAAGGACCTTTTTGAGTATAGGTTTGGCGATGGGGTAAATCAACCGGAGAATTTGCAATTACAGTACGTTCCGGCCGGCAACTACTCTTTGGGCGCCACGATCGCTTGTTCGTCAAGCAATGCATGACATCGGGGACAAGCGGCTAGAACCGGAAGGATATAATCCACGTGTCCCGGCGGGTGGTTCCCCAGCCTGTCGAGTACCCGAGTGAGTGGGACGCGCGCCCGTTCGCTACAGCCGAGGCAGCCGGTTATGGCTAGTTCGGCTAAAAAAACAGTGTGTTGAGATACGGCGACAAGGTGTTCCTTCACTAGATCTATCCAGTGTGCTGGGAAACGATGTGAATTTACAACCGGCTTTTATCCCCGGCAATAGCGCAAGGGTGTTAGCACGTTGGTGTTAGGGGAACCGAAATTCCGCTAGCCACCGCATGTCCTCGCCCTATACTCCCCAACCTATGCTTTCGATTCTCGTAGCGACGGATTCGCCGATCCTGAGGGACGCTCTACGCTCGATCATCACACCTACGAAAGATATGAAGCTACTGGGCTGCATCGAGAATCAGGGCGAACTGATTTCTCGCGCCCGTGAGCTGTCTCCCAACCTTGTCATTCTCGATACGTCTCTTGCATCGGATTCCCTTCCGAGCGTCATTGACACCATCGTCGGCCGGAATTCCAAGGTTTTGCTGATCGGTGGAGAAATGGACAACGCTCAAATCATCGATGCGTTGTTCCGAGGCGCCAGTGGAGTCATCGGCCGAAAGTCTACCGCCGATCTCGTGTGCCGGAGCATCCGTGCTGTTGTTTCCGGAGAATTCTGGGTAAGCCGTCAGGTGACTTCTAAATTGATTGAAGTTCTTCGCACCGAGTCTAACGGGGATGGCAGTGGTAATCCGGCGCTTGCACGAATGCTTAATCGTACGAACCGCCCGCCGGCTGCAACTCCCGGAGACAACAAGTTCGGACTAACGAAACGCGAACTGCAGGTTATTGGCGCTCTCGTTGAAGGGCAATCCAACAAAGACATCGCAGCTACATTTGGGGTGAGTGAGTACACGGTGAAGCACCATTTGACCAACGTGTTCGATAAACTTGGCGTTTATAACCGTCTCGAGCTTGTGCTATTCGCTATTCGTCATCAGTTGTGCGTCAGTCCAGACGAAGCGGTGGTCGCGACCGTACCTGACAACAGCGCGTCACCAAAGAAAACTCCACGCAGGTAGCCACCGCGGAGCGGTGCCTAGCACCGCTCCGCGGTGCGACTTCCCTACTTCATCAAATATTTGCCGATAAGGACCGCGAGTGCGGCCGAGAACCCCAACACAGTCTTGTATTCGCGATTGGATATGTATTGCACTAACGAAAATGACCCGGAGAGGCGCAATCTGAAGCGTGGAAAGAAGCGAGGCACTTGAACCTTGTACACCTTGTACTCATTCGGAAAGAGCTGGGCGAGATGCGCTTCCTCTCGCAACATGACGGTTGGGTAAATCAAACCGAAGGGCAAAATGGTAAGCGCTGCCGCGATTTCGTTCGCGCTCATGATGGCGAAGCCGGTAGCTAGCAGCGAACTGCCGAAATATAGAGGATTGCGAGTCATCGCGTACACGCCGGATGTTGCAAGGGCCGAGTCTTTCCGGATCACCCCGGCCGCCAGCGCGCGAAAGGTCGCGCCGGCAATAGCCACAGGTAAACCGACCAGAATGGAGACTAACGTCGGTTCGGCTAAATACAGAACCGCCGCGGCGATCACAAAACCCAGAGGAACGCGAAGCTTCTGAACCATCATTCGGCCGGCTGCAGCGATGGTCTCGTGTCGGCTAATAAGAGCCGCTTACGGCAGGCTTCATAAACGTGGTCGACGGTGATGTCTGCTATACACTGCCAGTGCTCCAGCGGGCAATGATCACGCTCATAACATGGACGGCAAGAAAGCCGTCGCTCCACGACGATGTCCTCGCGGCGGAAAGGCCCATTCCGATCACTGCTCGTCGGACCAAAAATAGCAACGATGGGCGTCCCTACCGCTGCCGCAAAATGCATCGGGCCCGTATCGCCGCCAACAAACAGTTTTGCCGTTTCACAGAGCGCCACAAGCTCTTCAAGTTTCGTCGGAATCTCATGAACCCCTCGGCCGGCAGATCTTACGAGCCGCCGTACGAGTTCCTCTTCGCCCGGGCCCCAGGTTACGACAACGGGATGGCCATCATTCATGAGTCTGAGCGCCAACTCGCCGTATCGCTCTGGGTCCCAACATTTCGTCGGCCAATTGCCGCCTGGATTAATCACGATGTAGTCGGTCAGCCCGGCCAGCTTCTGTGACACGGACCGTCGAGCGCTTTCGCCCGGCCGAAGCTGGACTTCGGTTTCCCAATTCGGATCGATCCCGAGCGGCCTCAACAGTTCCATTTGCTGATCGATGATGTGAATACGTTTTGGCGTAACGACTTCCGTGTAAAAAAATCGACTGACGGATTCTCTCAAGAAGTCGCGTTCCCACCCGATGCGGATTGGTGCCCCGGACAAATAAGCGAAGAATGCGGATTTCAACAGTCCTTGAAAATCGATCGTGCAATCGTACCCATCCGTGCTCAACGCCCATACCAATTCGGCGATTTCTTTCGCGCTTCCAATCCCGGGACTGTTTCGCCACTGATATGTATCAATCGGAATCAAGCGCACATCAAGTCGGCTGAGTTCGACAACGATCTTGTTTTTTCGTTCGATCAACCAGTCGATCTCGGCCTCCGGAAACGCATTGCGTAGCTGTGCCACCGAAGGCAGACAGTGAACGATATCTCCCAGAGATCCGAATTTCACGACGAGAAAACGTCCCGGCTTCGTTCCTTTCAACGCATCGATTTTCGATTTCGTCATGATGTTTCTCGGATGGCCCGGAACATTCTACGCATCAACCGAGGCTAATCGAGGTATTTCACGAATACAACTTCGTTGTGCGCTTGGTTGTAGATCAGCTCATCGACAAGAGTGCGGGTCATGAGCAGTCCGAAGCCCCCGGGCCGGAGCCCTTTCTCCTCTCGCACTTGCATATGTCCATAAGGCGCGTCAGGGTCATTACTGATGGCAGCGTGGGGAAGCTGGTCGGGTGAGAATCCGGGGCCGGGATCGGCGATACGGTAAAGGATCATGCGCTTTGTCCGCAGGCACGCGATTCGGACGGTTCGATTTGGATCCAGTTGACCACCCCACTCCACCGCGTTTAGCAATAGCTCGCGAAATGCCTGTCCGATGGAATCACGAATATCGGCCGGCAATGCCGCATCGAGTTTTTCAATAAAGGTCTGGATCCGCTCGGCCGTTTCCAGGTCGCAGGGCGCCACCAGTTCCAGCCAATCCGGACGCGCCGAGACGACTTCGATAGGCCGCAGGGCAGGAGCAGAAAACACCCGTTCGACCATTTCGACGATGATCTTTGGCGGCGTGGGCTTCACGACGTACTGGTAGGCATGATCGCGGATAGCTTGCAAAACAGTGGCCGGCGTATCGTCCGCGGTCACGATGATCACTTTTGGTGGCGAACTCAGAGTTTGAATTTCACTCAAGACATCTAAGCCGCCGATTCGGGGCAACCCTAGATCGAGAATCACCAGATCGAATTGCCGAGACTGAATTTGAGACAGAGCGGAAACGCCATCAGCCGCCTCGGCGACCGAAATTCCGGCGGTGTTCAGCATTGTAGAGAGTGCGTGACGCAGCGTCCGGTCATCATCGACAACCAGCACTCGCTTTCTGATAACTTTGGGAGAGCTCATGGCGTATGCGCCCAATCCTACGCCGTCGCTTGAGCGACCGTCAATGTACGCGTATAGTTCCGCAAATGCCGGCGCCAAAAAAACAAAAGAATGCGACTCCAGCAATCACGGGCACTGAGGAACAGTTTCGCCGACTGTTCGAGATGTCGCTCGATATGTTGTGCATCGGAGGTTTCGACGGTTACTTCAAGTTGGTAAATGCGGCCTGGGAGGGGGTGCTGGGTTACACGAAGGAAGAACTCACATCGCGACCATGGCTCGACTTTGTTCATCCTGATGACCGCGAAGCGACCATCCACGAGGGCGAAAACCTTTCGATCGGTATCAGCGTGATACGTTTTCATAACCGTTACCGCTCTCGCGATGGGTCATACCGCTGGCTGTCCTGGATGGCTGCGCCTGATCCCGAAAAACGACTCATCTATGCTGTTGCTCGCGATATTACGCTAACGAAACAAACCGAAGAAGAACTGAAGGCCGCCCAAATTCAGGCCGAGGCGGCAACGCGCGCCAAAAGCGAGTTTCTGGCAAACATGAGTCACGAGATCCGTACGCCCATGAACGGAATTATGGGCATGACGGAGCTCGTGCTCGATTCGACTCTCAGCCGTGAGCAGCGCGATCAACTGACCACCGTCAAGCACTCCGCAGAAGCTCTGCTGATACTGCTCGATGACATCCTTGACTTTTCCAAGATCGAGGCTCGGAAGCTTCATATCGAGCGCGTCGAGTTTCAGCTTCGCACTGTCTTGGAAGAAGTCATGAAAGTCCTGTCGATTCGCACCAGTCCTTCAACGTTGCAGCTTTCCTGCGACGTGCGAGCAGACACGCCGGATCTTCTGATGGGTGATCCGACGCGGTTGCGGCAGGTCCTTCTCAACCTCGCGGGGAATGCGGTTAAGTTCACTAGCAGAGGCAAAGTGATCATTCGCGTCAGACCGGAAGCCATGACAAACGATGAAGCCATGCTTTTGTTTGCCGTCAGCGACACGGGAATCGGGATTTCCCCGGACAAACAGAAACTCATCTTTGACGCGTTTGCGCAGGCCGACACGTCGACTACTCGGAAGTATGGCGGTACCGGACTTGGTCTCACGATTTCAAATCAGCTGGTGCAGTTGATGGGTGGTCGGATTGCAGTGGAGAGCCAGCCGCAGAAGGGAAGCACGTTTTATTTCACGATTCCCTTCGGGATTGTTTATAAGCCGCCCGGCGCACCAAACGCATTCACATCGGCACCCGCGTCCCCTGCGCCGCTTCCTCTCCGGATTCTTCTAGTGGAAGACAATGCAGTCAACCAGAAGCTGGCCCTTGTACTGTTGAGAAAACTTCGGCATCGAGTGACGCTGGCGAATAACGGACAGGAGGCAGTACGGCAGCTCGAAAAGCGTTCGTTTGATTTAATACTCATGGATGTTCAGATGCCCGTCATGGGTGGACTGGAAGCGACCGCCGCCATACGGACGCTGGAAGAACGTACGGCCGGCCATATTCCGATCGTCGCGATGACCGCTCATGCCATGGCGGGCGATCGCGAGCGGATCCTGGCCGCGGGAATGGACGACTACATTTCGAAGCCCATACGATTTGACGAATTAAACAAAGCAATAGAACGTTTCGCTCCGAGGACCATCGATGGCGCTGTCTTATTGCAGGGCATCGACGGCAACACAAAACTTCTATGCAAACTGATCGATATTTTTGCCGCCGAACTTCCGAAGCTGATGTCGCAAATCCGCAGCGCGATCGCGAAACAGGATGCGCGAAGGCTGAGAGATGCTGCGCATGCTTTGAAGGGCGCTGTCGGAAATTTCGATCATTACGCGCCATTTGAAGCGGTAAGGAAGCTCGAGGAGATGGGTCGTGAAAATCGGTTATCGGACGCCCAAGCCTTGTTCGAGAGTGTAAAGAAGGAAATGGCTCACCTTACGCGCTCATTGCGGCACCTGAAACTGCAATTCACGTCGAAGACCATTAGCCGCAGATGACGCGGATGACGCGGAAGGGGACAAGGGGTCAGACCCCTCGTCCCCTTCCGCGTCATCCGCGTCATCTGCGGCCTACGATTCTTTCAATAATGTCGCGCGTCGAATGTCCCTTTGAATCTCCTGTGATGCGTACCTTACCGCCATAACTGAGGACCTGATCCCGTTCGGGAACCGTCTGCTCTGTGTAGTCGGTACCCTTCGCGTGAATTGCCGGTCGCAACACGTCGAGTACGCGCGAGACATCCGGCTCATCAAAAAGTACGATGTAATCGACACAGCGGAGTGCCGAAACGAGCGCCACGCGTTCATCTTGCCCAAGAATCGGGCGGCCCGAATCCTTGATCGACCGCATAGATTTATCGCTATTGATGGCGACAACGAGGATGTCGCCCAACGCTCGCGCACCCTGCAAATACCGGAGGTGTCCGACGTGAAGAATGTCGAAGCACCCATTAGCCAGTACGACGCTTTTTCCCTGCAAGAGATCGGGCAACTCTTCAAGGCGCCGGAGTTTCATGGTGCCTCGCCATTGACGGCTTCGACTAGTTCGTGGTGAGTGACCGGCCGCGTTCCGTGTTTCATGACGACAATTCCGCCCGCGTAATTGGCTAATTGAGCGGCCTGATAGTGGCTGGCTCCTGCGGCAAGAGCAAGTGTGAACGTTGCGATGACTGTGTCGCCTGCGCCCGTGACGTCTGCCACTTCGTCCGAGCCATGGATTGGGATATGCGCCGTCTTCTTCGCTCGTTCGAACAATGCCATGCCATCCTTTCCCCGAGTGATCAGAACAGCATCATGCTTCAGTTTGCGAAGAAGGGTTCGCCCGGCCCATTCGAGCTTCTTTTGATCGTTGCCAATCGAAATGCCGAGCGCGGCCTCGACCTCGGGTTCGTTGGGCGTGGCGGCTGTCATTCCGGAGAAATTCATCAGCGAAAACCGCGAATCAAGGGTGGCGGTCAGCGATTTGCGTCGAATACTAGAGATGATCTCTGGCGTTGCCAATCCATAACCATAGTCCGAGATCAAGAGAGCGTCTGCTTCCCTTAAAGCGACTGTGAGTTTTCGTTTGACGGCATTCCGTATCTTCTCGTCTTCAAGTGGGCTACCGGAATCCAATCTTACGATCTGCTGGCGCTGTGAATGAACAGCGCCTGCGAGAATCCTCGTCTTCGAGGGCGTCCGGAGGGACTTTGCGACGGCGATCCCACTGACGTCGATGCCGAGATCGGAAAAGTATCCGAGGAGTTGCTGCCCCTCTGCATCATCACCGACCACACCCACAGGAAATGGTTTGGCGCCAAGCGCCCAAAGATTGTGGATGGCATTGGCGCCGCCTCCAGGAACGACCTGAGTTTCCCGATGATTCAAAATGAGGACCGGTGCTTCGCGCGAAATTCGCGAAATTTCCCCGTAGACGAATACGTCGGCGACGAGATCCCCAACCACCACAATGCGCTTGCCTTTGAATCGATCGATAACGTCCCGAAGCCGGTTCATACGAATACTCCAGAAACGATCGACTCAACTGCAGTGAGCAAGTTATCCGCGACGAAATGCGGCTGCTGAGGGCGGTCTTTATATGTTTGATGTTCCGCTCGCCCATTACCGGTCATTACGAGGACCGACCGCGCTCCGGCGGCGTATGCGACGTCGACGTCGAGGTATCGATCGCCGATGACGTACGAGTTAGCGAGATCAATTCCGAGCTCCTGCTGCGCACGTACCAGCATTCCCGGCCGCGGCTTTCGACAATCGCATCCAGACTCAGGTTGGTGAGGGCAAAAATAGACTGCATCCAGTTTTGCATTGTACCGGGCAAGTTCGTCATGAAGGATATCGTGGACTTCGTGAACCAGAGATTCAGTGAAATATCCGCGCTCGACTCCCGATTGATTCGTGATCAGGATTGCTTTCATGCCACTGTCGTTGATTTTCCGGATCGCCGGGCCTGTCCACGGGAACGGCTTGTACAGGCCGGTGTGGTACATGTACCCGATTTCTTCCGATACGGTTCCGTCGCGATCCATAAAAATAGCTCTATTCATATTTTTGCGGCCGGTATGCGGTTTGAATCAGCTCCCGTGCTGCGATGCAAACCTTCTCAGCCGTTACACCATTCATGCATCGGTGATCGATCGGGCAGTCGCGCAACAAACACGGACTGCACTCGACGGGGTATTTGACGATCCGTGTTCGCGGACCGTAGGGTCCCGTGACCCTTTCGTCCGTCGAGCCAAAAACGGCGACTGTGGGGACACCCAACGCTGCCGCAATATGCATCGGTCCGGAATCATTCGTGATCATCAACGATGATTCGGCCAATACGCCGATCAAAGTTTCCAAGGGGGTCTTTCCGTTGAGTATGGCTGCCGGTCCTTTCATGCGGTCTCGGATT
>DATFXZ010000462.1:0-3142 GCA_035315305.1 Terriglobia bacterium
ATTTCCAGCGCGCGGTTCCATCCAACGATTCGCCCGTCTACATCTTCCACAAGGACACCGACGTTGATGGACTCCACGATGTTTTCGCTGAAATCTTTCAGACTCTGATGTTCGGCAGCCTTCTGTTCGAGGAATCGGTAGAGGCGCGCGTTTTCCAGCGCAATTCCGACATAGTCGGAAACGGTCTCGACGAGTTCCAAGTCCTCGCTCGTCAGGTAATCGCCATTCTGAGTTCTACCCAGTGCGATGTAGGCAATGACTCGGTCCTTTACACGGCACGGAATAAAGTAGTTCAGATCATGCAGGTCTGTTTCGAAAAAAATATAGCGGCGGTCTGTCGCTGGTTTCAGGAAACTGAAGTCTGCGTTCTCGCGAATCGTGAGGCCGGATGTTCGCGCCGGCACAAAGCGAGAGGGATCGAAGGGATGTTCCATGAAAATCGCTGAGCGGCTGACGAACAGGGCGCGCCCGAGACGGTCGACAATGCGATCCAACATCTTTTCAAGATGCACTTCCGATCCAAGCGTCCGGCCAAAATCGATTAATGTTTGGCGGACATCGTACCGGTCTCGATAAAAAACTTTGTCGAGCCAGATTTGAAATTGATCTTTGATAGGCGCGAATAATAAAGCCGCTACGATTGTTGCCACGACCCGCGCGACCATGCTTAGCGGCTCAAAGCGTGCACCAAACAGTTCTCCGACGACCACAACGACAGTGGCGTACAGGCCAATCACGCAGGCGGTCGCGAGCGTGTAAGTCACGCCGCGCTTGAAGATGATGTCCACATCCATCAACCGGTATCTGTGAATCGCATAACCGAATGAGATGGGAATTAACACGAGCGGAAAAATGGCAAAATCGACGTACGTTTCTGGAGCGAGTCCGGACACACGAGGAATCGATTGAAATACGAAATACGGAATGACAGCCAACGCCGAGCCGCGCGTCACCCACTTCAGTTGCTGCCGTAATTCAGGTGTTCGAACAGTGCGATACGTTTGAATCAAAACAATCGCGCTGAAGACCAAATACAATCCGAAATGGAAATCTCCGAGATTATTCAGAATGTCGCGCAGCACAATTGGCGAAGGTGCAAATCCAATCACGCCCTTGATAAACGCCAATTGGGCTAAGAACAGCGCAGCACTCGGAACGTAGATCAGATACAGCAGCCCATGTCGCTGTTTCAGCCAGCTATTCCGTAAAGGAAACTCGAGACAGAAATGCAAAAACAATGGCGGCAGCAGCAGACTTGCGGCGAGATCGAAGTAGAAAATCGTCCAGTCGAATGAATTGAACTTGCCCGTGGCATGGAATGCGTAAAGAACAAACGAGGTCAGGCAGACAAAGTAAAAGTGCAAGGCGTTCGGGGCACGCGACCGTTTTAGAAGGACGAAAGTGCCGACTAGAAGGTAGATCAGACCAATGACCTCGAGATCTCGCTGGTGACGGCTCCCCTGCATGGGAGCTTCAAGGATGACTGTCGTAGTGAATTCTTTTTCGTTCCGAACAATGGTGTACTTCGCTGTGTGCCAAACGAATAAATCGTACAAAATCTGTGTGACGTTGCGCTCATTTCGAATGGGTTGGTCGTTTATCGCCTTTAAAATATCCCCGCGCTGGATACCAGCCTTATCCGCGGGGCCGCCCGCCACAACGACACGAGCCTGGATGCCGTCCGCCGCCTGAACCCACGAGGCGCCGTCATCGGCTGGAATGTAACGGCGCTTTTGCTGGACGTTGAACGCGCCGAGAATGAGCACGGCGATCGTGAGCAAGACTGTAGCGACGTATTTAAAGGAAAAGATCTTGCGTCCCATTTGATCGCGCATTTAGCAACCCATCTTCCAAAAAACAATACAGATAACGCTAAGCTTAACCTTATCAGCAAAAGCTAGATATAAATTATGGGAATCTCAGTATGAAACTACGGAGCGTGGGCTTTTGCCGGAAGGCTAGAACTTCATGTCTAGAACTTGATGTTGATGCCGCCTTTGACCAGCCGCGGGTACTGTCCGGCCTGAGTTCGCGCAGCCCCGAAGGACTGGTCGAGCAAATTCCGCGCATCCAGAATCGCCTGAACCTTGCCTGGAAACATGCGCCATGTCGGGAGGTTCTGCGCGATAGAGAGGCTAAGCGTCGGATCGTTGTATTCCATTATCGGTTGATACGGGTCCAGACGAGAGACGGAGAAAGCCGATGTCCATCGATAAACAGCTGTGATCTCGGTCTGAGTCGCATCAACATCGGCTTTGAACCGTGCGGCGACACTTTGAAATCGGCGTCGTACGAGCTGATTTTGCATCTCGTCAAAGATGGCTGTTCGACTATCGATTCCAACTCCGGTAACGGACGTATAACCGATCCCTGCCTCGAAATTTCGGAACTGGCGGTTGACATTGACCCGGACACCCTCTGACGGCATATTTCTGGTGTCCAACATCAAGATACCGCGCCGGCCGTCGGGTGTGCTGACGAACAATGCCTCAGTATCCGTTCGATCTCGAAATGCCGCTGCACTGAACTCGAACCCATCCGAGAAGATGTGAGTAATGCCCGCTTCTCCATGTTGATACCGCTCTAATGCCGGCGGTACCAGTATGGTGCGGTCATAATACTCTTTCCCACGAACAGGATCGTCGGCCGTTGTTGGAGCTTGCGAGGATGCTGCCAGAGTGATAGTCGTGCGTCTGTGAGGAACCCATGAAACGCCGAATCGCGGACGTAGATAAGTTGCTCCCGTCAACGTGCCGACGCGACCGACTTGAGCACCGTAGTTGAAAACGAAGTGATCGGTCCACTGGAAGTCTTCGCCGTATTTTACTTGAAGCTCACGCAATGAATCCGCCTGCAGGGGATCTCCAAACAATGCACCTTGCCGAATATTTACGCCTACAGCAGCTTTATGCCGGGGCGCCGGAACAAAGTCATAGGATGCGCCAATGCCGCGCGGCTGCATCGGAGATTCATTGTATTGGCCGTGCACCGTGACTTTGGAATTCGTATCAAGCGGCATGGTCACTGAAAATTGCGAGCCCACGCCCTCGGTGGTTCCCGAAGACGTTTCAACCGATTTTGAGTAGAGCTGGAAGTAGCCAGTGTAGTTGGGCCCGATGATCGATTTCAGCGGTTCCGGTTT
>DATFXZ010000463.1:0-3159 GCA_035315305.1 Terriglobia bacterium
CTGGCCTTTCACGTATTCCATCACGATGTACGGCCGGCTCTTTTGCTCGACAGGAATGATCTTCAAGATTCCGGGATGATCTAAAGCTTTACCGATCTCTTCTTCTCTTTCGAAACGGGAGTAGAAAGCCGGATCTGCTTCAAGGTTCATCAAGGGAACTTTCACAGCGACAGTATCGCCGGTCTGCTTATCGATGGCTTTGAATACGGTGCTCATTCCACTGCGGTGAATAACTTCGGTGATCTCGAATCGATCGTCCAGGACTTGTCCGACCTCGATGTCCGTAGTCACAGCAGCGGAAGACCCGATTTTGGCATCTGCATTGAGAGATGAGAGTCCTTTGTAGAACGTGGTATGGCGGACTTCCTCCACGCGGACAACTTGTACTGAAATATTATCTTCTGCTCCGCGATTTTCTGCAGTGTTGATGAGGTAATCGCACGCCTCCTGTGGGGACATTCGGGTGACGGCGTCCGCAACTTCGTGGTCCATGAACGAGCCATGCAACCCATCGGAGGATAGAACGATGGAGTCCCGATTCATAAGCGGCGATTTTGCGAAATCCACCTGAACGATCGGATTCTGGCCGAGAGTGCGGGTCAAAACGGAGCGCAAGTCGCTGGACATCGCGTCTTCTTTCGAAATCAGACCCAATTTAAGCTGCATCTCGACGTAGGTATGATCCGAGGTAAGCTGCTTGATTTGCCCGCCTCGGACGAGGTACACGCGCGTATCGCCGACGTGGCCAAGACACAGTTCCTTATTCCGGAATATACAAGCCGTCAGGGTCGTCGCCATCCGGCGCTGCTCGGCTTCGAGACCGAAATTGTAGATATCCAGGTTGGCTTCCTTGAAAATCTGGTCCAGGATTTGGTTGGGCTTTTGAGTTCGAGGAGCGGACTTAAAGACGCTGACCGCGATATCGATGGCCATTCTGCTGGCAATCTCGCCGGAGCTCAATCCTCCAACGCCATCGGCGATTGCCGCCATCGAACCATGAATGAGCCGGTCGTCCTCACTTTCGAATTGCCATATTCCAATGGAATCCTCATTGTGATGACGAACCGGCCCCGTAGACGAACGTCCAGCAAACGTTAGCTTCAAAAAACTCCACTATACTTTTACTTTTGGTGCTTCCGTAACGTAGATCGGCCGCCCTTTTCTTGCACTTGATCTGTTGAAGTAGGCCAAACCATATATGCCCCAGATTGCGCAAATCGCGAGTGCGACATAAGGTTCATGCCAACTCATGCCGCTGACCATAAACGGACCGATCAGATAGAAGAGCATACACATGAGATTCGCTGCAACCCCAAACAACGGAATAAACATGTGCTTAAATCCGTTGAATGTATGGTGCTCGCGGAAAGCTACGATGGCGACAACGCACGTCATCATGTACAACAGAAAGGTTCCGAAGTTACTAACCAACGTGATGACCACCGAGCTTTGCGGAATTTTTGCAGCGAGATCGTGACTCCAGATTCCGAAGCTGTACCAGACGTTATGCGGCAGCCCCTTCAGAGTGTCATCAGCTACAGCGGCAGGGCCTGCGAAATTAAAGAGGATGGTAACGACTGCAATGACCGCTGATAGGACAGCCAGAGTCCATATCGCTCGGTGAGGTGTCAGCTTCTCGCCGTGCAACAGTCCGAAATGCTCGGGCACCTCTTCATCACGGCCCATAGCGTAGGTCACGCGTGCACCCGTGCTCATGCAGGAGAGCGTTGTACCGACCAAGGCGAGAAACACCGTGAACGCCTGAACCAGCATAAAGGCCTTTCCTGCAGCCGCACTGCCGAATAGCCAGGTGCCGACAATGATCATCATGTCTCCGATAGGTGCGGCTGACCCCAAGGCATTTGAGATTTGATACCCGTTATGCATGAAGTAATTGGCTGCAAAATACTCGATCAGATAACAGACCAGGCCTTGGATCAGCAGCGAGAGGATGACCGCCTTTGGAATATGGCGTTTCGGGTCCTTGGCCTCTTCTCCCATTGAAGTGACCGATTCGAACCCCACTAGAATCAAGATCGCGATACAGGCCTGGATGAACATGTAGTTGAAATTGTGTGGTGACACAACGGATGACGCAGAATTGTGGTACTGGAACTTATCGACCATCACTTTCGGGTCATCAGCAGAGGGTCCTTTCTGAATCGGCATCGAATAATCGACTGTGAAATCCTGGTCCTTGCCGTCCGGCGTTTTCGCGAATACAAAATTGCCCTGGGCGTCTTTCACCGGCATTCCGTCCTTATCTGTCGCAATGACCTTAGTGATCGGTGCGCCGTTAGGATCTAAGGTGATGCCCAATGACCCCTGCGGATGGTTCAGGCGGTAACCCACAGCTATAACCGAGAAGACGATGAGCGCACTAATCTGAATTACGTTGATCGCCGTGTTCACAGCAGTTGTGCCCGTGACACCTCGGAAACAAATATAGGCGACGGCAAAAGAGAAGAGGGGACAGAAGATCAGCATGAACAACGGACTGGGTATTGCATTGTTAAACGTGTCCGGCCAGATCGATCCGACCATATAGCCGACGACGAGCGCCGTCACCCCCACCATCAGTCCAGGATAAACCCAGTAATAGAGATGACTCGCCCAACCCACAACGAACTTCGCAACTCGCGCAAACTTATATGCCTTTGTCTTGCTTAGAAACGCCTGCTCAGCGAAGAAATAAGACGAACCCGCTCCTGGGTAGAGCTTCGAAAGCTCCGCGTATGCGATCGCCGTAGCCAGACACAGCAACAATGCCGCAAAAATTCCAAACCACATGCCTTGAGCGGCCATGGGTGCGCCATAAGAACTCTGAATGAAAAATGTGAGCCACAAGAAAGCGCCGGGCGCGATCAGCGCCATTGCGTTGATGGTCAGGCCGCCGAGACCCAAGGTCGCCCTGGTTGTTGGTTTCTCTTTCGTAGACATGTCCTCTCCTTTTGATTGGTTGGAAACAATTCAAACGGCAGGACGGCGGTGTCCCTGGACAGCAATGTCCTAAAAAAGACAATCGTTCCAAATAAAAAAAGCCTTCGACCCGCACCCGGATCGAAGACTTTCATTGTCTTTTGTTCGACACTTCGTTGTATCGGACAGGGATTCTTATAAGAAAGTTTTCATCCCGTGTCTATACATTTTTGTAAGAAT
>DATFXZ010000464.1:0-2362 GCA_035315305.1 Terriglobia bacterium
GCCGGAATCCTGTTCAGGATAGGTGAGAAGCAACGAAACGAATTCGTGAGAGTTGTCCGAAATTGCCCGTATTCCTGTCGCGGCGCATGCCCTGCAAGCTACTATAATTAATGTTGAAGGGATGCAGCAAAGACCATGTCACGTCTCTCTTCCGCGCTCGTCATTCCCGATTCTTCGCTCGCGAAAGAGGCCACAGACATCCTGCGTGAATATTCGACCGATCTGCTCTTTAATCACTCCATCCGCGTCTACCTGTTCGCGGCTGAGCGGGGCCGTCAGCAAAAACTCCGCTTTGACCCTGAACTCCTCTACGTAGCCTCCGCATTTCACGATTTCGGTCTCATCAAAAAATTCTCGAGCCAGAACGAACGCTTCGAGGTCGATGGCGCCAACGCCGCTCGTCAGTTCCTCACCGCACATAACGTCCCTGAAGAGCAGGTACAAACTGCCTGGGAAGCCATTGCCTTGCACACCACTCCCGGCGTCACTCAGTATATGCGCCCCGGAGTAGCGCTCCTCAATTCGGGTGTCGGTCTCGATGTGCTCGGAAAACAGTTCGATCAGTTTCCTTCGGAATTACGCGATGAAATCGTGGCCAGGTACCCGCGCAAAAACTTCAAGGAAGGCTTCGTCCAGGCCTACTTCGGCGGCTTTGCGCACAAGCCCGGCACCACCTACGGCACCGTGAATGCCGGCATCTGTGAACGTTTCATCCCCGGGTATAAGAGCCCCAACGCCGTCGACTTGATTGCAGCATCTCCCTTCCCGGATTCCGAATCGAAAAGCTGAACGTAAAGAGTGAAAGGCAGGGGATCGGAAAGAAACCGTGGTCATCTGCGCCATCTGCGGCTACAGCTGTGAGAGTGCCAAGCCAAGCTGGCGCCGATCAATACCCGACTGAGCCTGGACGTATTGTCGGCATGTCTTAGAAGTGAAATCGCGGAAACTCCGTGCCCGGCCAAATGAAGAGAAGGCGGTAATACGTAAACTGAGGTTTTCGCTCGTCCCCAACAATGGCGCTATCTCAGCCGATATTCTGTAGGATCGATCGCGTCCGTGCGGGGACTTTTCGGCGCGGTGGTTACTTTCGATTGCTTAAGCGCTCGTGCAAGTACGCGTGCACTCGATGTCGGCTCGACGCTCATCCTTAGCGTGTCACCGACTGCGACGTTTGCAGCGTCTCGCAGGCCGCTGTCGATGATGATGAAGAAGCGATTCCACCGTTCTCCGATGTAGCCGTCGAACCCGACACCATTCGCACTTCCGACAACGAGCCACCCATGGCGGCGCCCTTCCAGGCGAACGGGCTTTCGCGACCACCTCTCCTCTGGATCGAACGGAACAAGAACAACATTGACGCCCTTGTGACCTTCGATCAGTTCAGCTTCGAATTGCACCTTGTTCATCCTGACTGCAATCCTACGCTCGGCAAAAGTTGAAGGAAAGCCCTCTATGTTGACAACCATCTGCTTGTACTCGGCAGCGTCGAGGATGACACTGCCGATTGCAAGGAACGGCGTTCCAACGTTCAACGAAGGCTCCGCTTATTTCGGTTATCGTGAGGTGTCAACAGTCGAGTGATACGGGTGTTTCCTCGGGAAACGGCTGCGGAACGGGCTTCATCTGGCTCGGCACAAGTCAGTCAGATGCATCAGGGCATCTTGAAAAAGCAATGGAACCTCGAAGATATCGACGTTCGGTTTACCGAAATTTATCGCCGCGTTGAACAGCACGGGAGCATCTTTTGGTGGGGTTGATGAATCACCGTGCCACATGCGGATCGTTGCGAGTTTCGTCCACATAATAACGCGCATATAACCTTGTTCCAGCGTGTGGTGCGTCGAAAATTCGCCGAATTCCAAATCGGCGACAGGAATTAAGTAGTGAGTAATTTCCAAAATCGGAGTAACGGAGCCGTCAGAATTTTCCTTCTTCAGGGTTTGCTTCTGTTCGGTCAGATTCAAGGTACATGAATCCGCAAAGTTCAGCGAATACCTCCAAACGGTTTCTCCCGATTTCGAAGATTCGCTTGCGCCGGATTGAGTATTAACCAAATTCAATATCACTTCTGCGGTTTCATTGAATCCTGGGCAGCATGATTGCTGGTACGCATCAAGCCGATACGCACCAATTGCTATCGCACAAAAAGCAGCACAAAGCGCACAAGCAATCTTCGTATTATCGACCATAAAATGCCTCGACCTCGCGTCACCGTACCGAAGTTACTTAACCTAGCGACCGGCTACCTTACGAACTCGATTTCATTCGGACGCCACTGCTTCGTGAAGAAGGATTCGAGCGGACTATAAAGACGCAGAATCGTACCCGAGAGCAATGCTCTTCCAACGACGTGCTCCAGACA
>DATFXZ010000465.1:0-3060 GCA_035315305.1 Terriglobia bacterium
CTGAGAGTGTGGAAGAACTGCTGGAGGAAGGTCAGGCGAGGGAAGCAGCAGCAATCAGCGGCGTGGAAGATGCACTCGATCCCGACCAAGGCGAAGTCCGAACGCGCGAAGTGCCGCAGGACGACGTTCCCGAAGAGTACAGTGACGAGGATTAAGGACTTCTGATTTTTTGAAAGAGGAAACATGAGGCGAGCACCAGGAAACACATGGTGATGTCGCTGGGAGGTGGTAGTAATATGTGCCCGGGAGGTCCCCATGAAACGCCTGTTTTTCGTGATGATCATTACGTTAACGTGCGTCCAACTGGCATCAGCGCACATTCGAATCTATCCCGCGGAATCGACAGTCGGGGCTCGCGAAAAGTACACCATGCGTGTTCCCAATGAGAAGCAGGTCGAATCGAGTAAAGTAGAGGGTGAATTTCCTGCTGGGTTACAGGTCTATGACTTCGAATTCAAGCCGGGGTGGAAGATCGATTTCAAGAAGGATGACAAAGGAAACATTGTCGGCGCCACATGGACTGGCAAAATTCAGCCTTACGAATTCGTCGAGTTTGGAATGCTGGCGATTAATCCAAAGCAGGGGTCAAACCTGACGTGGAAATTCATTCAGTACTACGACGATGGAACGAAGGAGGAGTTCACCGGTCCGGTGGGTTCCCGTCTGCCGTCGCCAGTCGTGTCGCTCAAGCCGACAACATCAGCACCCTAGATTTCGATAGGCGCACCCACGATCGCCGCTAAAAGTCGCTTTTGGTGTCGTGCAGTATTTCGAGTACGGCATCACGGTCGGCAGGTGTAAATCGACTGAGCACGTCCCGCATGCGCGCGTAAATCGCTTGTTTCGCCCGATCCGGCATTCCGTCGAATGCGGGTGAGTAGATCATGTAGCTGCATGGATAGCGCATCATGCGATGTTCCAGATCGAATTGACGCAAGGATCTTCCTTTGCTGTCATTTGGTCCTTGTGACGCAAATTTGTCGGCGAAGCCCGAGATGCCCTGAATCTTGCCGCTCAGCGGCGCTTCTTTGACGAACAAAAGATAGTCGACGAACTCCACGACATCGTCGCGCAACTGCTGTTCGATGACCTCACTTGGCTTGCCGATTTCGGCCTCGAGCGATGCGGCAACACGATAGTCCCAGCCGACACGCGTGATCAGATTCGTCATGTGCATCTGGTGATCGAAGACCATCAAAGCAACAATGTCGCTGTACGGAGAAAGATACGCGTCGGTGTTGAACTTCCCTTTGAGCGTCTGCAGATTGAGTGTCGCATCCGTGACCATCGATTCCGGCTTCGTCTGATCAGAAACTACGCCATTACCTAGATGACGCATCGATCCGCTTTTACCCGTCACATACCACCCGCCCCATCGCTGCTCGAGCGGCGTTCGATGATCGAGCAGGTGTGATCCCAGTGGATTGATCGGATCGCCATTCGGCGTTGGGTACACGCTGCGCACGATCATTCCAGGAACGTCGAGGCTGTTTCTCGTCAGGTGACACCCCAAACATCCATCGCGTTTCAGAAGAAGCGGGTTATCCACCGGTTGCTGAAGCAGCGTATAGAAGCTTGCCCCCAATTCGGGATCTTGCGATGCGACTTCGATGAATCCGCCTCGCACGGAACCCACCACGACAGAGTCGTTGAAGTAAAGAACGCGAGGATTCTGAGGTCCGATGGCCTGGCCCTGCACGCTCGTTTTTGAGAAGACTACCATTTGCGACTCGATGGGGATGTGAAGAGCGTCGAGTAGCGAGCGCAAGTAGCCCTGTTCGCCATCAAACTTAAGATGGACTTTGCCGGCACCGATATCGGCCGTTAATTTGGCGATCGAATCACGAGCTGGCCGAACCCCATAACCTATGGCCCGATGAGCGACCGGTGGGACGAACGGCCGCTCGCTAAGAGGTCCGTTCAAGGAAGTCATCATCGTGATGAGTTCGTTCGCGTCGATTTGCGGCAATGAATCTGGTGTTGCTGCGGACGAATTCCGACTCAGCTTTAGAGGAAACCTCGTCGGATCCTGAATGAATTCCCCGGTCAACTCGCTGCGGTCTGCTGAAAGCGTTCCCTTGAAGGACGCTTTGGCTCGCGGCGCGTCGAGAGAAAATGAGACGGAATCACCGACGACCCTGATCTCTTTTAAAGGGATACCGCGCCCATCTGGGAGCACGAACGAACCGGCCCAACTGTCGTCGCTGATTTGGAAGATCACAGAGATTTCGATCGGTGTTCCCGCTGGACTGAAAGTTCCATACCATGGCCCGGCAATATCCGGCGTCTCTGCCACCGCAGTTAGGCCAAGGGCCCATAGAGCTGAAACCGCGACTATGAATCTGACCATAGATTTTCAAATTCTAGGTTACTGCTAGTCCAGTCTAGATAACCATACTGTGCCCGCGGGCCTTACTTGCCGTACGCGGCAGGATCGGCTTAACCTTCCACCTGATAAAAGCCACAACTGCGAGCAAGACAAACAGCAAGGCCGTAATCATAGCGGAACTGTTTTCCCCACGGCTTATGTGAAGAACCGTGGCGCCGATCATCACTGGCAGCAACCCGGCCGCAGCGCAAGAAACTAACCAGGGCTGAATGCGAGTGACACCAGGCGCGATGAGTCCGACCGCGGCCAAGACTTCGGCGACGCCGAGAAAAATGCGAAATGCCGGCGACATCAGTGAATTCAGCACGTCGACCAATTCGAGTGGTGGCGAGAGAAGGAGCCAGCCGTGCAAAAGGAAAGCGATGGCCAGTAGGATTTGAAGCACCCACAATACGATATTCATCCCGTGTTCTCCTTGAAGATTCTCTAATGGTTCAGTTTAGGTAATTGGTTGTTTTTGTAAAATACAGGCTGTGTGAGTCGCACAACATGGCCATACATATCGACGAACGTGTCGGTGAGTTCATCAGTGCCCATCGTGTAGCCCGGTTAGCTACCGCGGATAAGGTGGGACGACCAACGGTGATCCCGATTTGCTACGTGTTTGACGGGGCATCGTTCTATTCCGCCATCGATCAAAAGCCTAAGCGCGTTGCTCCAACGGAACTTCA
>DATFXZ010000466.1:0-3506 GCA_035315305.1 Terriglobia bacterium
ATTTCCGCCGTCGGACATGAGATCGACTTCACCATCTGCGACTTTGTGGCGGATCTTCGCGCACCTACGCCCAGCGCTGCGGCCGAGATCGTCATCAAGTCGAAAGAGGAAATTGCAAGTCGTGTACAGCAGCTCGAGACACGGCTTGAGTCGGGGATGAAATATCGATTGAGCGTGCTTCGAAACTTCCTGTCGGCGAAGGTCGGCAGCCGAGGGTTCGTTGTGGCTGAAAACCGGATTCGACGACTAGGTCAGCGATTGGACGATCTTTCATTGCGATTAGAGCAGTCCGGCCGCGGCCGAGCCTTCATTCGAACTTGGGTACACCGGGTAGAATTGTGTGAGCAGCAAATGGCCGCAGCGATCTACTGGGCATTGAAGAACTGGCATCAATCGTTTGCACGAATCGCGCATACGCTCGACGCGCTGAGTCCGCTAGCGGTGCTCGAGCGTGGCTATGCGATTTGTCTGAGGCCGGAAGGCGCCGTCGTTCGATCGGCGGATGAAGTCGAAGTTGGCTCGGACGTCAATGTACGTCTGCATCAAGGACGTTTGTCGGCGAGAGTGATTTCCAAAATCCCAGGCAGTAAGGGGGAATTGTGAAATTGGACGAATCCTGCATCTCAAATCCGAGATCCGAAATCTTAGATTGGACTAGCAATGTGGGCAGTCCAATTTGAGATCTCGGATTTCGGATTTGAGATGCAGGATTCGTCCAATTTCAAATTTTTCCTTCACTGCTTGCCCCGCTTTTCCCGTTTCGGTCTTGAACACCTCCGATTGCATCGCTATAGTATGGCCACTTTTTTCGAGATTTAGGCAGGAACCTACATGGCTAGAGAAGCAGCGTCTGTGAAACCGCGAGGCTTCGGTGAGACCGAACGTAGCGACTCGTGGTGGGTCCAACCCCTGGCGGTCTTTTGCGGATTATCGGCATTCGTTATCTACGCGACATGGGCGGCATTTCAAGGAAACCACTATTATTGGGGACCTTATCTTTCGCCTTTCTACTCTCCGGAAATCTTCGGCGATTCTCCTCACGCCTGGTTCGGGCCGAAGCCGAGCTGGTTTCCGATGTGGCTGCCGTTCTCGCCGGCATTTCTGATACTTTGGGGTCCTGGTAGTTTTCGGCTGACGTGCTATTACTACCGCGGAACGTATTACAAGGCGTTCTGGCTGGATCCTCCGGCTTGCACGGTTACAGAGCCGCGGCAGCATTATCGTGGTGAGAATTCCTTCCCCTTGATCATTCAGAATATTCACCGTTACTTTCTTTATGTTGCAGTAGTTTTTCTTTTCATATTGGCATCCGATGTTTGGAAGGCGCTCTGGTTCACGGATTCCGCAACCGGCGCGGTCTCGTTCGGCATGGGAGTCGGCACGCTTGTGCTGGCGATGAATGTCGTTATGCTGGGTGGGTACACGCTGGGCTGCCATTCGATGAGACATTTGATCGGCGGCGGTAAGGATGAACTAAAGCGAGCGCTTTTCGGGCGAACCGGCTACAACTGTGTTAGCTGCCTCAACCGAAATCACATGGGATGGGCATGGGGCAGCCTCTTCTGGGTCGCGTTCTCTGATCTGTATGTGCGGCTGTGTTCGATGGGAATCCTCACAGATTGGAGAATTTTCTGATGGCAGAATACCCGACGTTCGACTACGACGTGCTTGTCATTGGCGCCGGAGGCGCTGGATTGCGCGCCGCCATAGAAGCATCAGCGGCGGGTGTCAAGACGGGATTGGTCTGCAAATCACTTCTAGGTAAGGCCCACACCGTGATGGCTGAAGGCGGCATTGCCGCTGCGCTGAGCACCACAGACAGCAGAGATAACTGGAAAGTCCATTTCGCCGATACGATGCGCGGCGGCCAATACATCAACAATTGGCGTATGGCCGAGCTCCATGCCAAAGAAGCCCCGACCTGCGTTCGCGAACTGGAAGCGTGGGGCGCGGTCTTCGATCGAACTAAAGATGGAAAGATCCTGCAACGAAACTTCGGGGGACACAAATATCCAAGACTGGCCCACGTCGGCGATCGCACGGGCTTGGAGATGATCCGCACCCTTCAGGATCACGGCGTTCATCAAGGCATCGGAGTGCACATGGAATGCACCCTCATCAGCATGCTCAAGGATGGAGACCGCGTTGTGGGCGCATTCGGTTACGAACGGGAACGTGGACGATTCGTATTGTTTAAAGCAAAAGCTGTCGTGCTCGCGACCGGGGGTGCCGGGCGGGCCTATAAGATCACGAGCAATAGTTGGGAATACACGGGCGATGGCCACGCGCTCGCATACAACGCCGGTGCGGATTTGATGGACATGGAGTTCGTGCAATTTCATCCGACGGGAATGATCTGGCCGCCGAGCGTCGCCGGCATTCTGGTGACTGAAGGCGTTCGTGGGGAAGGGGGAGTTCTACGCAACAGCCTGGGGAAGCGGTTTATGTTCGATGACATCCCCGAGGCCTACAAATCTCAGACGGCCGACAACGAACTCGAAGGATGGGAGTACTGCCAGGGCAACAAGACCGCGCGCCGGCCCCCTGAATTGCTGACGCGCGATCATGTGGCGCGTTGCATCATGCGTGAAGTGAAAGCTGGACGCGGCAGCCCACACGGAGGCGTGTATCTCGATATTTCCTGGATCAAAGAAAAACTACCCAACGCATCGGAACACATCAAGCGGAAGCTGCCAAGCATGTATCACCAGTTTAAACAGCTTGCCGATATCGATATCACAACGACGCCGATGGAAGTCGGGCCAACGACTCACTACATCATGGGTGGTGTTCGTGTTCATCCAGAAACACAGATGTCCACTGTTGCCGGTCTTTTTGCCGCCGGAGAGTGTGGTGCGGGACTTCACGGCGCCAATCGGCTCGGAGGAAATTCGCTATCGGATCTGCTGGTGTTCGGCAAGCGAGCCGGACAGTTTGCCGCGGAATTCGCGAAACAACATGGGCAAGGCCAGATCAATCAGGATCAAGTTGAAAGTTTGGCGCGCTGGGCACTTCGGCCCTTCGAACCGGCTGCGTCGCGATCATCCACAGGCGAGAATCCGTATCGCGTTCAACACGATTTGCAGGAAACGATGCAGGACCTTGTCGGCATCGTGCGAACGGAGGCAGAAATGGTGCGAGCGCTGGGCGAAATCGAGTCGCTTCTGAAGCGTGCAAGCCAAGTAGCCGTAGACGGCAACCGTGAATACAACACCGGCTGGCACACCGCGCTCGATCTGCCGAATCTCCTGATTGTTTCAGAAGCGATCACTCGCACCGGGATCGAGAGAAAGGAAAGCCGCGGCGGTCATTTTCGCGAGGACTATCCGGAAAAGGTCAAAAGTTTCGGTGAGGTGAACATTATCGTACGGCGAGGTCGAAACGGTGAGATGCAGGTGGTGCGAGAAAAGATTCCGGATATGCCCGCAGAGTTGAAACAGGTGATCGAGGAGCAGAGATGAGCGGAGCGAATGCAAGCCCGACAGGGCGCAGCGATAAAGAGATGA
>DATFXZ010000467.1:0-5925 GCA_035315305.1 Terriglobia bacterium
CAGATGTTAAGGAACTCAAAGTCGGCGATGCGGCGAACATACTACCGGCGGATGGGAGCGCTAAGGTTGCCGGCAAAGTCACGGTTATCAGCCCAGCGCTCGATCCCACAAGCACGACTGTCGAGGTGTGGGTGCAGTCGCCCAATCCGGGGCAACGCCTAAAGCCTGGTACGAGCGTGCGAGTCGAAATGATAGCCAGGACTGTTCAGAGCGCGCTGGTTATTCCACAGGCTGCCGTGCTGACTAGTTCTTCCGGGAGTACTTCCGTCATCGTCGTCGGGTCGGAAAATAAGCCTGAGAAGAAAGGCGTGACGCTCGGAATTCGCGATGCCGGCAATGTTGAAGTCACAAATGGCTTGGAGAGCGGAGAACGTGTGGTGACGACCGGAGCCTTCGAGCTGTCGAAACTCGAAGAAGATGTTCTCGCTAAGACGAAGGTCGAAATACAAGCTCCCAAGGAAGAAGAAGAGGATGAAAAGTGAGGAAGTTTGGTGAGCCGCGGATTGCGCCGACGCGGCTCAAAAATTTCTTTTCCAGCTTTCATGTCTGAACAAGCCGAAAAGTACTGGTTTGCACGTCATTCGACGTCGATTATTTTCCTGATCATCGTTCTGGCGGTTATCGGAATTTACGAAGCCTTCCAAATTCCCGTCGCCGTGTTTCCGACCACAAATTTTCCCCTGATCAAAGTCGGCGTGAATAACGGTGTCATGCCGATCGAGCAAATGGAGGTGACCATTACCCGGCCGATCGAGCAGGCGGTCAGCCTCGTACCGGGACTTCAATCCGTTCGCTCGATCACTAGCCGCGGATCAGCCGAGATCGACCTGTTCTTCGACTGGAACGTGAACATGATCCTGACGCTGCAGCTCGTGAACGCAGCAGTGTCGCGAATTCAAAGCAGTCTTCCTCCGACGGCCAGGATCGAAACATTCCGCATGGATTTTTCGAGCTTTCCCATTATGGGCTACAGCCTCACGTCCGATAAGGTTCCGCAGACCGATTTATGGGAACTCGCAACGTACGAGATCAAGCCACGGCTCAATCGACTTAGTGGCGTGGCAATGGTTCAAGTCCAGGGAGGGCAGGAGCCCGAGTTTCATGTCACCGTTGATCCCGCGAAAATGCTGCGAGCGCAGGTATCCGTCAATGACGTTCTCGCGGCAATTAACCGCACCAACGTTATCGACTCGCCGGGCTTGATGACGCGGAGCCACCAGCTATTTCTCGGTCTCGTCAACGGACAAGTTCACGGGCCCGAGGAAATCGGCGGCATCGTCATTAAGAACGCCAAGGATGTGCCGGTTCGAGTTGCCGATGTTGCAACGGTCGGAGCAGCGGTCGCGCCTGTTTATACGGTCGTGAGCGCGAACGGCAAGCCGGCGGTACTGCTGAGTATCAATCGTCAGCCGGATAGTAATACTGTTCAAGTCGCCGACGAAGTTCACAAGGAAATGGACGCCATTCGTCCAGGCCTTCCTGCGGGCGTAGAGGTGCGTCCCTTCTACGATCAATCCAACATCGTGACTGAATCGATTGCGAGCGTTCGCGATGCCATTATTGTCGGTCTGTTGCTCGCAGCTCTGATCATATGGCTGTTCTTGCGCGATTGGGGCACCGCCCTGATGACCGGCCTGGTTGTGCCCGTGACGATCGTGATTACGTTTATTGCGATGAAGTTCCTGGGCCAGAGTTTCAACCTGATGACCTTGGGCGGGCTCGCAGCGGCAGTCGGGCTGGTTATTGACGACAAGATCGTTGTTGTCGAGAACATCGTCCTGCATCGGGACGCAGGACAAGGACCGCTGGAAGCCACTGCCAGCGCGTTAAAGGAACTCACAGTACCGCTGATTGGATCGACACTGACGCCAATCGTGGTATTCCTGCCGCTGATCACGATCACAGGTGTTACCGGAACTTTTTTTAGCGCTCTTGCCATTGCAATGAGCGTCGCGCTGCTAACGTCCCTCGTTCTCGCGCTCGTGTGGACAAGCAATTTGAGCACACGTCTCATCCGGCGTGGCAAGGAAGCCCACGAAGCCACTGAGCGTGGACTGTTCGGGCGCATCGTCAGGTTCTACGAGCGATGGGTGCGCCGCTCATTGGAACATCCCGTATTTCTAGGTCTGTTCTGCGCCGCCTTGATTGCTGTTTCCTATTTATCCTATCGCCAACTCGGATCCGGTTTGCTTCCTGTCTTCGATGAAGGAGGATTCATTCTGGACTACGTCATGCCGCCCGGCAGTTCCCTGCAGGAAACGAATCGCGTCCTCAACCACGTTGAACGCATCCTGCACGACACTCCTGAAGTCGAGAGCACGTCGCGACGCACAGGTTTGCAACTTGGAGTTTTTCCGGTTACAGAACCGAACACAGGTGACTTCACCGTCAAATTAAAAGCCGATCGGAAACGAGGTATCGATGAAGTGATCAGTGACATTCGAGACAGAGTTACAAAGTCTGAACCCGCGCTCGATGTCGAATTTATTCAATTGTTGCAGGACATGATTGGCGACCTTACAGGAGCTCCGCAGCCCGTCGTGGTTAAGCTTTTTTCCGTCAATGCCGATCTTCTGAAGGAATGGGCGCCTCAAGTTGCCGATGCTCTTATGAAAGTTACGGTAAACGGGAAGATGCCGGTTGTCGACATTGAAAATGGAATCGAGAATACGACAAGCGGTCCGGCGATTGTGTTCAACGTCGACCCTCATAAGTCGACTCGCGCCGGGTTTTCCGCCGACGACCTCAGTATTGTGGCGGCAGCAATCATGGACGGCAAACCCGCCACTCAGCCGGTAATTGTCAATGATCGCCCTTATACGCTCCGCGTCCGGTTTCCTGCGGCAAATCGCGTTTCCTTGGAACGCATGAGCGATACTATGCTGGTGAACTCGACGGGCGGAACTGCAACTCTTGGGACCTTGACCGCGATCGACGAGTTGCCTGGCCAAACGGAAGTCATTCGCGAGAGTTTGCAGCGCGTCGCGAATGTGACAGCGCGATTGGAAAATATCGATTTAGGCACGGGCATTGCGGCCGTTCAGAAGGCCGTAGCCGATCTAAAGCTGCCTCCAGCAATTCGCGTTGAATACGGTGGCACGTATCAAGAGCAGCGGAAGTCATTCCGCGACCTCGTTGTGGTACTGATATTCGCCGTCGTCTTAATCTTTCTCGTGCTTCTTTTCGAGTTTCGTTCGTACTCCGCGCCTCTGGCGATTCTTTCTTCCGCCATCTTGTCGACTTCGGGAGTGTTCTTCGCACTTTTGATCACCCGCACGGAGTTTAATGTGTCTTCGTTCATGGGGCTAATCATGGTCGTGGGCATTGTCGCCAAGAACGGCATTCTCTTACTTGACGCGAATCAGAAATATCGCGCCGAGGGCATAGCGGCTGAAGAAGCCATGATCCATGCCGGACGACGCCGTCTGCGGCCGATCGTGATGACGGCGCTCGCTGCCGTTGCCGGCATGTTGCCCCTCGCACTTGCGATAGGCGCAGGTTCGCAGATGCTGCAGCCTCTCGCGATCGCAGTGATTGGCGGAATTCTCGTATCCATGGTGCTTTCCCTGATCATTACGCCGGCCATTCAGTATTACCTGACTCGACATTCTTGAAAAATCTTGCAGAGGGCATAACGTTGAACCATGACCACACCTACATCTGTGCTCGATGCGTATTCTGAAGCTGTCATCGCTGCAGCGGAGCGCGTAAGTCCTTCAGTAGTTAAAATTGAGGTGCAGCAGGGGCGGCGTGGCGGATCCGGTTCGGGGTTTGTTTTCACTCCGGACGGATTTATTTTGACCAATAGTCATGTGATTCACGACGCGAGCTCTATTCACGTTGTACTGCCGGAAGGCGAGCGATATCAAGCCGACAAGGTCGGCGAAGATCCTGACACGGATCTCGCCGTACTGCGAATCACTGCGCTGAATCTGGCACCCGTTGTGCTTGGTGATTCACAATCGATTCGTGTCGGCCAGCTTGTCATCGCGATCGGAAATCCATATGGCTTCCAGGCGACAGTGACGTCGGGAGTAGTCAGCGCACTTGGACGCTCGCTTCGATCGCAAACAGGACGTCTCATCGACAACGTTATTCAAACCGATGCCGCGCTGAATCCCGGAAATTCCGGCGGTCCTCTGGTCACCTCGAATGGCGAGGTCATTGGTGTGAACACTGCGATCATTTTGCCGGCGCAAGGTATCTGCTTCGCGATTGCGATCAACACTGCGAAGTTCGTTGCGGGCCGGCTCATCAAAGACGGCAGGATTCGGCGCGGTTATCTTGGTGTGGCGGGCCAAAACGTGCCGCTGCATCGTGCACTGGTCAGAACCCATCATCTGTCCATCAATACCGGCATTTTTGTCATAAGTGTTGAACAGAACAGTCCGGCCCAGAAGGCAGGACTACGAGACGGGGATATCATCGTTGGCCTGGACGATCATGAGGTCGGCAGTATTGACGTACTTCATCGCCTGCTGACGGACTACCAACCGGGCGTTCGCGTCAGCCTAACGGTTCTCCGAGGCGCAGAAAAGCTTGTGCTGTACACGAATCCGACCCTGCTATAGGCTTTTTGCCGGATGAGAATTCTTGTTGTAGACGACGATTTCGACGCACGTGACCTGCTTGAAGTCACGCTCGAGTCGGATGGTCATGAGGTCGTCACTGCATGCGACGGCGAAGAAGGCTGGGACGCGTTCCAACGAAAGAGTTTCTCCGTTGTTATCTCTGACTGGCGGATGCCTGAAACCGACGGAATCGAGTTATGCCGCCGAATTCGCTCATCCGACAGCACGCGATATTGCTACGTCATACTTCTGACAGCCCTCAACGGAAAAGCCAGATATCTGGAAGCCATGGCCGCAGGTGCGGATGAGTTCATGTCCAAGCCGTACGATCCTGATGAGCTCCGCGCGCGTATTCGAGTCGCTGAGCGAATCATCGGACTGCAGGAACGACTAAACGGCCTTGAAGGCGTTCTGCCGACGTGCATGTATTGCAAGAAGATTCGCGATGAGCGGAGCCGGTGGGTCAATATCGAGCAATACATTAGTCAGAGAACTGAAGCCTTGTTCAGCCACGGCGTCTGCCCGGACTGCTATCTGAAAGTCGTAAAGCCTGAGCTCGAGCGTATCCGTCCGCAGTAGATACCACTTTCACCCCCGCTGATTTTTCACCCGCCCAGTAGGTATGCTTAAAAAGTGCGAGAATAAATTACGGTCCTGGGCATATGAGAGATAAGGTGAACATTCTCGTAGTGGATGACCGGCGTGAAAACTTGCTGGCGTTCCAAACGATCCTAAAGCCGCTGGATCAAAACCTCGTTATGGCTTCATCTGGCCCGGAGGCATTGAAATTCCTTCTTAAGAACGACGCAGCGGTCATATTGCTCGATACGGAAATGCCGGACATGGACGGCTTTCAAACTGCCATGCTGATCCGCGAACAGCAGAAGACTCATCTTACACCGATCATTTTTTTAACAGGCATCAACAAAAGTGATCTCGACCTCGCTCACGGATACTCGTTGGGCGGTGTGGATTACATTTTCAAACCGTTTGTGCCAGAGGTCCTGAGGTCGAAGGTGGTGGCATTCGTCGAGATGTTCAAGCAAGGCGAAGAAGTTCAGCGTCAATCCTCGATGTTGAAAGCCGAGCGGGATTTTGCGGCCGCGATCCTCGATACAGTCGCCGGTTTCGTTCTAGTGCTCGATGCTGCAGGCCGAATTCTCCGCGTGAACCGCGCGTTCGAAGAGGGGACAGGCTATAGCTTCGACCAGGTACGTGGCAATTTTCTTTACGACTATCTTGAAGAAAGCGACGCGGCAAGAGAATTTTTCGAAGACGGCAGGGGCCACTTGGAATGCCAGGAGTACTGGCTCACGAACGGAAATAGCAAGCGTCTGGTTTCATGGTGCTGTAC
>DATFXZ010000468.1:0-4458 GCA_035315305.1 Terriglobia bacterium
ACGCCGAGCCTACAACGTTCGGGTTGAAGCTCGCACTTCTTTACGACGAAGTCTTGCGACAGCAGGCTCGATTCAAAGAAGCCGCCGAAACCATGCGCGTAGGAAAACTATCGGGCGCGGTTGGAACATTTGCGCATTTACCGCCACACGTGGAAGAAAGCGTCATGGCGAAGCTCAAATTGAAGGCGGCGCCGGCCTCTTCGCAGATCATCCAGCGTGACCGCCACGCGCACTACATCACCTCGCTGGCGCTGATTGGAGCGACATTGGAGAAAATTGCGATTGAAGTGCGTCATCTTCAACGGACCGAGGTGCGGGAAGCCGAGGAATACTTTTCAGCGAAACAGAAGGGCTCTTCGGCAATGCCCCATAAGCGGAACCCGATTACATCGGAACAGATTGCGGGCTTAGCTCGCATTCTTCGAACCAATGCGATTGCGGCCATGGAGAACGTCGCGTTATGGCACGAACGAGACATTTCACACTCGTCGGTGGAGCGGATCATTTTTCCGGATTCGACGATTCTTGCAGACTACCTGCTCGACCGAACCGCTACGCTCATCGAGAAGCTTGTCGTGTATCCGGATCGGATGAAGCAGAATCTGGAGCTGACGCATGGTCTGATTTATTCGGGGGAATTGCTTCTGGCCCTCGTCGCGAAAAATGTCACGCGCGAGGACGCGTATCGCTGGGTCCAACGCAATGCCATGCGTGTATGGGATGAGGGCGGGACGTTCAAGGAAAAGGTACTGAGCGATGAGGACATTCAGAAAGCGCTCAGCGCGAATGAAATAGAGCATGTGTTTGATTCGAGCCGGCTTTTGCAAAATGTAGATCGAATTTTCAAAAGGGTATTTATGCGATCATGAGAGCCACCGTCATTGTTACATTGAAACCGACTGTTCTCGATCCGCAGGGGATGACAATTCACCGAAGCCTGGCGTCCTTAGGCCTCACCGATATTACAGACGTGCGGCAAGGAAAGATTTTTCACGTACAGCTGAAAGAGGGAAATCGCGAGCAAGTTGAACGGCTGGCTAAAGAGGTTTTGACGAATCCGGTAATCGAGGAATACCGGATTATCTGGGAGTAATCATGAAGTTTGGTGTGGTCATATTTCCAGGATCCAATTGCGAACATGACTGCTATTACGTAATCCAGTCGGTACTCGGAAAATCCGTCGAGTACATCTGGCATCAGGATACGTCGGTTAAAGGCTTCGACGCGGTTATCCTGCCCGGCGGCTTTGCATACGGCGACTACCTGCGCACCGGTGCGCTCGCGAAGTTCTCGCCGGTTATGAATGCGATTGCGGATTTCGCAAAGAAGGGCGGTCTGGTTTTCGGTATCTGCAATGGCTTTCAAATATTGACCGAAGCGGGATTGCTGCCGGGAGCGTTGCTTCGAAATGTCGGCTTGAAATATGTCTGCGAGTTCGAATATCTGCGCACTGAAGCGATGGACACGCCGTTCACGAACGTACTTACGAAGGGACAATTGCTGCGAATTCCCATCGGTCACGGCGATGGAAATTTTTTTGCTGATCCCGACACCCTCAAGCGCATTGAAGGCAATGGCCAGGTTGTTTTTCGGTATGCCGATCGATATGGCCGGATCACGCCGGAAGCAAATCCAAACGGGTCATTGAACAATATCGCGGGAATCGTAAACGAGCAACGAAACGTGCTGGGTATGATGCCCCACCCCGACAGATCGAGTGAGGAGATCTTGGGAAGCGCGGATGGAAAATTGATTTTTGAATCGATGGTTAATGCGTTGGTAATCCCCTCCTTGTAAGGGGGTGGCTGCGGTATTAATAAAATTTCGGCGAAGCCCACCTTAGTGCCGTAGACGGGGTGGTCGACCACAAGTCGTATTCCGGTGTGAGCGACCACCCGGCCGCTTCGCGTCCACCCCTCCTCACGAGGAGGGGACTAAAAACAAATGACAATTACAGACGAACTCCTCACGCAGCATGGCCTAAGCGAAGCCGAATATAAAAAGATCGCCGACATACTCAAGCGCGAGCCCAGTCTGACGGAACTCGGCATTTTCAGCGTTATGTGGAGCGAGCATTGCAGCTATAAGAGTTCGCGCGTGCATCTGCGCCGGTTGCCGACGAAAGGGCCGGCAGTACTTCAGGGACCCGGCGAGAATGCCGGAATTATCGATATCGGTGAGGGGCTGGCTGTCGCATTCAAGATCGAGTCCCACAATCATCCGTCCTTTATCGAGCCGTTCCAGGGTGCCGCGACAGGAGTAGGTGGAATTCTCCGCGACATTTTCACGATGGGCGCTCGCCCGATCGCAGCGATGAACAGCCTGCGATTCGGTCCACTCCATAAGCAGCAAAACAAACGCATTCTCGAAGGCGTCGTCGGCGGAATTGCTTTTTATGGAAACTGTTTTGGCGTACCGACGGTGGGCGGCGAAATCTACTTCGCCGACTGCTACTCACAAAATCCGCTGGTGAATGCATTCGCACTGGGCATCTTTGAAAAGGACAAAATCTTCTACGGCCGCGCGAGCGGAGTAGGCAATCCGGTTATTTATGTCGGCGCGAAGACCGGACGCGACGGCATCCACGGCGCAACGATGGCATCGGCCGGATTCGGTGAAGATGCAGGCGCCAAGCGGCCAAACGTTCAGATCGGCGACCCATTCATGGAGAAGCTCCTCCTCGAAGCCTGTGTCGAAGCCATGCACAAGGGTCTGATCGTGGGCATTCAGGATATGGGCGCGGCCGGCCTGACCTGCTCGAGCTGTGAAATGGGCGCGCGCGCCGGTACGGGGGTCGAACTCGATCTCGATGCCGTACCACAACGTGAAGCACATATGACGGGATACGAGATCATGCTCAGCGAATCGCAAGAACGGATGCTACTCGTCGCGGCGAAGGAGAAGGAAAGGGATCTGGTCGAGGTATTCCACAAATGGGGGCTGGATGCAGTCACCGTCGGCCATGTAACGAACGACGGCATGCTGCGTGCGCGGCAGCACGGCGCGGTCATCGCTGAAATCCCGAATCGAGCACTCGCCGACGAGGCTCCCGTCTACCAGCGACCTCTGTTGCCGCCCAAGTCCACACTATCGTCGCGCCTCGATGACTACACGTTCCTTGATGGCTGCGAGCCCTCTTTGATCGAGACATTCCTCTCGGAAACCGGCGACTGGAACAGAGTTTTAACGCTGGCCGTCTCCTCGCCGAATCTCGCATCAAGGAGATGGGTCTGGCAACAATACGATCACATGGTGCAGTCGAACACAATGGTGGGACCTGGCTCGGACGCTGCGGTTGTTAGGGTAAAGGGCACCAGGAAAGCCCTGACCATGACCCTGGATGGTCCGGGATATCGAGTCGCCAGGAATCCGCGAGAAGGCGCAAAGCTCGCGGTGGCCGAATCTTGCCGAAACATTGTTTGTTCCGGCGGCCGGCCGCTGGCGGCAACGAACTGTTTGAACTTTGGTAATCCCGAGCATCCGGAAGTGATGTGGCAGTTCAGCGAAGTGGTCGATGGTATGACCGAAGCTTGTGACTTTTTCGGCACGCCGATTACCGGCGGTAATGTGAGCTTCTATAACGAAACATTTGGGGGCGACATTTATCCGACACCCGTCCTGGGCATGGTTGGTCTGGTTGAAGACATCGCATTTGTGACGACGTCCTCGTTCCGCGACGAAGGCGATTCTATTCTGTTGGTCGAACCAGTTCAGCGTCTTGTGGGCAAAGTCAATTTGGAAGATGAGCGCGCGTTGCAGAACTTCATCGCCTCTACGATTCGGGAGGGCCTCGTCAAGTCTGCCCACGACGCGAGCGAAGGAGGTTTGGCTGTCGCTTTGGCTGAATGTTGCTATTCGAACCTGCATCGCGGGCCGATCGGCGCCGAGGTCGAAATTCCATCACACCTGGAAATCCGGAAAGACTTGTTCGGCGAGGTGTCCACACGAGTCCTGATGAGTACTACAAACCCTGCGGCGGTGCGGGAACGCGCTGAAGCCGGCGGCCTTAATTTCCGCGAACTCGGAAAGGTTGGCGGTAAGCGATTGATCTTCCACTATGAAAGTGTTCGGATCGTAGACATTGACATCGACGAACTCGAATCCGCGTGGCGACAGGCTCTGCCGAAGCTGCTATCATAGAGCGTTTCCACATAACAGATCAGGAGCAATTGAAAGTGGGACTCGGGGACAGACGGATAAATCACGGGACCGGAGCAATCAAAGCCGTGATTTATACGTCTGTCCCCGAATTACCTTGAGTCCCGCTATCAGTTGTCCCCGATAGGGAGCAATCTTATGTGCGGAATCTTTGGTATCGCGAATCATTCGGACGCCTCTGGAATGACGCATTTGGGCCTGTACGCGTTGCAGCACCGGGGTCAAGAGAGCACTGGCATTTCCTCCTCTGACGGCGACCAGGTGTTCACGCACAAGGCCATGGGCTACGTTGCCGATGTG
>DATFXZ010000469.1:0-2927 GCA_035315305.1 Terriglobia bacterium
AAGGCAAACGCCATGGATCTCTTTGGCAGGAGCGCCAACAGTATCAAAGCTGACGCCAGAGAGACCGGCATCAAAATGCTCATCGGAAAAGCAAGATTACGAATCGCGGTCTGCCCGATATCGAGAAACGATTGTGGGCGAAACGCGACGATACTCCGGCTCAACGTGAACCAGGTGCCCCAAAAGACACCCATTACCAAAGAAAACAAAACGGTCGTCGAGAATTGAGCCAGCTTCATTGGAGTAGTCTATTTATCCAGCCTGAAGGTGCTTTGATTTCACTCCGTCACACCATGACTGCGCCTCCAGCCACATCCAGAACAATTCCGGTGATCCATTGGGCGTTGCCGGAAGCGAGAAAGAGCGCAGCTTGTGCCACGTCCTCAGGTGTGCCCAGTCGCTTGATCGGATGCATATCGATCAGGGGGTTGATCTGCGCCTCCGGAATTCGTTGTTGGTTGCGTTCGGTCATGATGGTTTCCGGTGCAATGCAATTCACACGAATTCCGAACGGACCCGCCTGGGCGGCGACATCCTGAGTGAGAATCTGTACAGCCGCTTTCGCCGCTGAATACGGGATGGGCGACCGGGGATGTGGCCTGCGTCCTGCTGAAGACGAAATCGTAATGATGTTTCCCGATTTTCGCTCTTTCATACCTGGGAGAATGCTCTTGATCGTGAGAAAAGTTGCCGTGAGATTTCCATCGACGGATGCATGCCAACCTTCCTCGCTGATCTCTTCAACAGGACCTGGAACAGTAAAGCTCCCTCCGGCGTTTGCGACGAGGACATCGATCGGCCCGAATACGCGTTCGATTTGCCGCCGCATCGCCTCGATTTCATCGAAGCGCGTGACATCGGCGACGACCTCTGTTGCGATGCCTCCCTCCCATTCAATTCCAGCCTTAACCTGAGAGAGCACCGCTCTATCTCTGCCGTGCACCGCCACTTTTGCACCGTGTTGAGCAAACAGCCTGGCGATATCGGCACCAATGCCGCGCGAACTGCCGGTGACCAAAGCCACTTTGTCCTTCAGTAATTCCATAAATGCTTCCGCTATAAATTCAATCTAACGAATATACTTTAAGTATGTCAAGTATTGATATTATCCAACTATTGGAGCGCTCCAATCATGCAATGGCTTGATGTAAGCTAACGTCATGTCTGATTCATCGAACCGTAAAACAGCTCTGGCGGGCAGCGTCTGGCGCTTAATGTTCAGCTTTCTTATGCGTTCAGCGCCTGACCGGACACGGAGTCTCGGGCGGCGGGGATTGACACCAAACGATTCCCGCGCGTTGGCGAGTCTCGATCGTGACCAAGGTCGAACAATGCGGTCCCTCGCAGACGAGTGGAAGTGCGACGCGTCCAACGCAACGTGGATCATTGATCGCCTCGAGGATTTCGGTTTGGCCGAACGACGGAA
The DNA here is from genome assembly GCA_035315305.1 of Terriglobia bacterium. Lineage (GTDB taxonomy): Bacteria > Acidobacteriota > Terriglobia > 20CM-2-55-15 > 20CM-2-55-15 > 20CM-2-55-15. The sequence goes on from DATFXZ010000469.1 coordinate 1,427, forward strand.
TGATCCGCATGACCGGCGCGTGAAGTTAGTCGTCCTAACAGCGAAGGGCGTGAAAATGAGACAGGACTTAATGGACGAATTCCACACGCCCCCGGCCGAACTCTTTGCCCTGGATCGAGCCGATCTGCAATCGCTCCAACGCGTGCTGGAAAAACTGATCGAAAGGTCTTCCAACTCCGAAAAGTAGAATCGTCTCATGATCGGACAACGCTTATGGCCGGCCCGCATGCGGGGCCGGCGCCGTGATCGTCAACAGCTGTCCTTTTCGACTCCGGTCGGCTGTACTCTCGAGGCCACGCCACTCACGGGCGACTATGAACAGTGTTCTCCCGTCAGCGCCCCCGAGCATGCAAGCGAAGCAGCCCAGATCCAATTGAACCGTCTCTAAGACTTCGCCGCCTTCGCGAACGCGCACGCAGCGCCTGTTCGGAACGTCGGCGTACCAAACCGCGTTTTCGGCGTCGATGCAAATACCATCGGGAACGCCGTCTTTAAGGTCGGCCCACACCCTGCGGTTAGAAAGTTGTCCGCCTTTTGCAATGTCGAAGGCGGTGAGCTTCTTGCCGTAAGACTCGGCGATGATCAGCGTGGAGTTGTCGGACGTCACAGCCATTCCATTTGGAAACGCGATGCCATCAGCCACTTGTTGGATCGCGCCATCGTGAGTGATCAGCGCGATCATGCCCGGCGCAAATTTCTCGCCGGCCATCAAGTCAAAGCCGCCGCCACTGACGTAAATGTTGCCGCGGCCGTCAGCAACAATCTCGTTCCATCCTTTCGCCATGCTGCTCAATTCAGCATGGGTAACCAGGGTTCCATCCGGTTCTCTGCGCAACAGCCGGGCGTCTCGCGAAGACACGATAATCAAGCGGCCGTCTGGGAGCCAGTCGAAGGAGATGGGCTGAAATGATGACAATTTCATCAAGACGATGACTTCACTCTTGCCGTCGAGTCCGACGGCAACGATCTCCTGCGTCCCCCAATCGGCGAACCACAACCGGTGGTCATGCCAGCGCGGCGATTCGCCGAACATCAGTCCTGTCATTAGAGTCTGCATGGTTCAAGCTTTCGGTTGCTCGAAGGCGGGTAAGTCGTTCAATCAATCTTCCTCAATGTGACATTCATCGATGGCCGCCAGCGCACGCCATCGTCGGTCCGCTCGCGACGATCTGGGCCGATGGATCGCCGTCGTTTGGGACGGTTTCGCCTTCCGTCAGCCAACTGCCGATGAAAACATTTAACGCTTTCAGTTCCTGATCCGGCGTGCCGATCATCACAGCCCCCATCGTAGTGCTCCAGCCGATTTCGCGTCTTGAACAAATTGGCTGACCCAGAGGCCGGGACATCAAGATCTCGAAACCATCGATGACGTTAGTAAGACTTTGCTTGACCAAGTTGAAGCTTTCTTTGTTTCTTACAACGAACAGCGTGGAAAGGAGTTCAGAATAACGGCGACTCGCGGCCGAAGAAGGCAAATGAAATTATTAACGCGTGGGATAAA
>DATFXZ010000470.1:0-3355 GCA_035315305.1 Terriglobia bacterium
GACTTCAAAACCGCATAATCCAAATGATCATCGAGTCGATGTAGTTGTTGGATGAGAGCGTCGGCCGCTTGTTGTTTTCCAGTCAGAGCCAATGTCTTCGGAATGCGCCGTCGAACGGCCGGGTTTTCGTCGGGGTCGGAGAGCCGGAGAACCAGCTCGGGTATCACCTTGTCACCAAATTTCAGCAAGGCCTGACGAGCTTCGTGCCTGAGGTTGTTGTCCGCAAGCTTCTCAATCAATAGCGGCAATCCATCTATGTAGCGGACCATTCCGGCAGTAACAATCGCTTGCCGTGCCACCCCGACGGACGAGTCTCGAAGCAGGCTGTCCAACAGTGCTCGATTTCGCGAGGAGTTGCTCCAGTGCAACCGCAGCGTGGTGGCCGTCGCGACACGCGCAGTCTCGTAATCGGGATGGTGCGTGAATTGGCCATCCGCGATCGCCCGGTCATGCCAGTTCGCCAGCACCGCAAGCGTTCGTGCGCGAACAGCACTCGATCGATGTTGAATGAGAGAATCGATATGTTCCCGCCAGCGCTTTGGATGCGTGTGGCTGAGCAAGTCGAGCGCATACAGAATCTGTCGTTCATCGCCGGTAGACAACACCGCGAGCAGCGTTCTCATTGTCGCTTTGTCAAGGTTCCGAAGTTGCAGTGCCTCAGGCTCGATCGTCTTCTTCTCAAGCGCTTGCCTGAACGACTGCATGTACCCATGCTTGACTGCCACAACCATCGCAATCCATGCAACGACCAGAAGACTCGCGATCAGACTCAATGCCGGAATTGAGAACGTCAGAACCGCAGTGAACAACAGAAGGAGCAGGGCGCCTGCAGCGCGTCCTGCGCGATCCACGAACATGTCAATGAATCCTTTTACGGCATTCCGAATCTTCGGCGGAATGGGAAGATAAAGCAGCTCCATTCCTGAACGATGAATGGAATAGCCAAATCCCCCATCTACTAATTGAAGAAGCGCTGCTGTCCACAACGCCGGATGCACGGCCAACGCCAGGAAAGCAACAAACAATCCGAGGGGCAATAACAGAATTGCCCAACCGACACCGAAGCGCTTCAGGATTCGGTTTGTCGCCAGCGTTTGAAACAACAATGAAAAGATACCGATGTAAAAAGTGATGCTACCGAAAAACGCCGTGAGGTGATCTTTAGAAGCAATCGACTGAGAGGCTACGAACTTGTATTGATAATCGATGAACGCCTCGACAACGACGGCAATACTCAGTAACAACACCATCATCGTCAGATGCCGGGATGCTCGCACCTGGCGGAACAGCATCCTGCCTGTCGCTTCCTCGGCGGGATGCGACCCGAATTGTTCCTGTTCGGAATTCGACGGGAATGCGTCTAATTTGCCCGCGGCCACGCGCTCGAGCAGCACGACAGTCACGGCCATCATGCCCGCACATACGATCAGCAACGATTCCGTTCCGAGCCAGTGCGCCACTCGGTTTGTGACAGCACCACCGAACACACCCCCTAAAATTCCTCCGACGCCGATCCATGAGAACACTCGGCGCGCCTCCCTGGGGTTGAAGATGTGCGTGGCGAGCAGCCAGAACTGCGAGGCCGTAATTGCACCGAACAAACTTACCCATACGTAGAGCACATAAAACCAGACCGCTGACGTACCGCTGAAAACCAGCCAGAAAAGCAGGAGATTTGAAATGACGATAAGCGACGTCGTGCGTATCAACCGGCGCAGGCCGATCCGGTTGACGGCTCTCGAATACGCTATGGACACGAGGCCCATTGCCCCGGCAATCAACAAATAGACGTATGGCAGTTGGGCAGGACCGATCTTCGTGACAAAGAGTGAGTCACGCACGGCCTTCGTGACGCTGTAGGAAGCAATGATCAGCAACAGATATGTCGACATCAGGAGCACGCGGCCGAGCTCCTGCCTACGGATGTCGAAGAAACCCTCGAAGAATTGGCCTGACAGTTTCATGCCGCCGCACGCAACTCCGCCTCTGCGACGCGCTGACGTTTTCGAATCTGGACGATGAAGACTGCGACAGCCAACCACATCAACACGAAAATGATGTTAGCGCTGGCGAACTTCGGGATATCGAATGCGAACTTCGTCCCGATGAAGACGAGCAAAGCCGACAACGCGTCGCCCGTCCGCCAGAAGAAACTCTCGATAGCAGACTGGGCTTTATATTTTGCGGCGCGGCTCGTGTTTAGAAATAGCGCGTGGCGGACGGTGTTCTGAATCGAATAATCCGTACTGTTCTCGCCGATCTTCGCAAGACGTATAAAGCTCAAAATGGGCGCGAACGCCAACAACGTGTAGCTTCCCAGAGCGATGACCGGCAAAACAAACAGAGCGGGTCCGATACCGATATACTTCATGATCCGCGAAACGGCAAACATCTGCAGTGCCGCTCCGACCAGGTTGACCCAAAAGAAAAAGCTGGAGTAAAACTCGCCAATAAACGCTTCCGCGTTTGGAGCGCTTTGGGCGTGTTGAGCGACAGTCTTTCCGAGGATGAATTCTCCTGTCGTATTCACGAGATTGGAGAGCAAAACTAAGATAGCGATAAGGAAGAGATACCGGTGTCTAAACACCAGTCGAAATCCGCCAGAATTACCCAAAGGCTGCCATGCAGCTTCTGAGCGTGGCCGGTTCGCCACACCCTCGCGGTGATGAATCCAAGTCGTCAAAATCATGCACACCGCAAGCAACGCTGCAGTCACAAGCATCATCGAATACGGACCGATAGGCACGAAAAGCCAGCCCGCGACGCGGGCTCCTACAATCGCTCCAAGTGAGCTGCCAATGCCTACAATGGCGAACAACCGTTTACCTTGTTTCTCTGTGTAGATGTCGTTCGCAAATGCCCAGAATTGCGCGACCAACATGAGATTGAACAAACCAACCCATAAGAAGAAAACGACGCCGAGCCGAAATTGCAATCGGCCGAGTACATAAAAGACGGCGAGATTCGAGATGAAAAATGCGATTACCCCGTTGATGAGCCGAACGCGATTTGTTCGGCTTGCGTAAGCACTGTAGAACGGAACGATCACGAGAAAGAGGAGCGCTTGGCCCGCACCCGCATAACTCTTGATTTCAGCTCCGGCGCTGCCAAGAATCAAAGCCTCGCGGACGGGCTTGATGATGTAATAGGCTGTAAGAAGAAGAAACACATTGAGCATGAGGAGCAATGCCGTTATTCCTTCGCCGCGGTGAACAGTCCCAAACACCGACAGGAAACGCTCAACAGCGCTCTTTCCTTTCAGATGGATTTTCGTCGAAGGCACGTAGACTCCTATCGAACAAGGAGATGCAACTCGCATTCCAATGCTTTCCTTAATTAGTTTCCTCTTTCTATT
>DATFXZ010000471.1:0-6319 GCA_035315305.1 Terriglobia bacterium
GAAATACGCCGTGGCCCAGTCGATGAAATCCGATACGCTCGCGTGAGTGACTGGAACTCCCTTCGGTACACCCGTCGAGCCGGAAGTGTACATGATGTAAGCGGGATCATCATATGCGCTTTGGTAGTGAATGGGCTCCTCGGAGAACCGGACGATATCATCGCCACAGAAAACATACGGGTTTCGATCGGGAAGCGCGCTTCGGCATTCGAGCGACGCTGCTTTGAATCCGATCCTTGTTGAATCCGACCAAAGCTCTTGCAGTGTCTTTGTCCCAGATTCGTCCACCAGCAGCAGCCGCGGTTCGGAATTTTCAAGAATCTTGATGATGCGCTGCGCCGGACTGTCCACATCGAGGGGCACGTATATGCAGTCGGCTTTGAGAACGGCCAGGATGCTTGCGATCGCCAACGGCGATTTCGAGACCATGAGACCCACACGGTCACCGCGCCTGCAGCCATGAGATTGCATCGCTCTGGCGAGAGAGTTACTCCATCGATGGAGGTGCGCATAGGTGAGAGTTTCATTCCTGAACACGACCGCCCTTGCCGTCGGCCGCAACTTCGCCTGGGCGTCGGCATAGGACTGGATTAGCCGCTGCACACCGCCACCTGTTCTTGTGCAAGCGTAAAGACCTTACCAATACAGCGAAGTTCCTCTTCATTCGGAGGAATGTCTAGAATGAATGTCTGATAACCCAATACGAGATACCGAGCAATCTCGTCGGCGACGGTTTTGTAGCTGCCGACGAGATACGGGCAGAAGGTTCTGTAGTTCTGAAACGGCCCTAACCAATACGGGGTTTTTGCAACATTGGTCGAGTGCGCGAGTTCGGATAGTTGTTTGTGCCATACGGAGTCTGACGTCTTCATGGCGAGCTTATGTGCGATCTGACCTTTTCGATCGTCGGGAAAGCGCTCATGGGCTATTCGCCACGCCTCCTCTTCTGTCTCTCGAGTAATGATTCCTGTTCGGATGCCGCTATCGATTTTGCTTTGCGAACGGACTCCCTCGTCTTCGGAAGGGGATTTTGGATACTTGATCGCCGTCGCGCCGAGTCTTTCCGCTGCCGCAAGACTTGCTTCCGATGAACCGGACATCAAGACGTCCGGGAGGAGTTCCGCCGACAAATGCGGTGAGAGCTTGACGTTCTTGATTCGATAAAACTCGCCGTCGAAGGATATGGCCGCTTCGGTCGCAAGCAAGCGCTTCACGATCTCCGTGTACTCGACAAGCCGATCATAGCGGCGGTCGTGCGGTGTCGTATCGTCGAGACTGATAAGGTCGTTGCTGAAACCGCCGGCGACCATATTGAGGTAAACGCGGCGATGATAGAGAAATCCGAGTGAAGCAACCATTTTGGCGACGGAATACGGATGCATGTAAACGGGTTGAATCGCAACCAGGGGGCTCAGCCTCGAGGTGTGTTGAATGATGATCTGGGCGACGAGCCAGGGATCGAGGATCCGGTTGTCTGTGTAAACCAAGATCCCTTCGCAGCCATTCGCCTCGCTCCATTTCGCAACATCGATGACTCGTTGGAAGTACTCGCCGGAAGAGTGATCGCTCGACTGAGGGCAGGTCGAAAAAACCCTTATCTTCTGCTGCGAGTCCATCTTGCTCTCCACGTCATTGGTTCTTCAAGCTAGTTGCAGTGCAATCTATGTACCGCGGATGTCGTGTGAGCGACCCCCTCGCTCGCTTCGCTCGCGTCTGCCCCCTCACGGGGGAGAATAAATAATAAATACTCTCCCCCTCCGTGAGGGGGAGAGCCGCCGAAGGCGGCAGGGGGTCGCTCACACGCCATCTCGAATTGAAATCTGCGGCTGAGCAATTCCACACAGAGAACTTTGGTGCCACCGACTTGACAAGATCACAAAGGCAAATGGAATGCTAATTCATCGCCAAATGAGAATTCTCGGCATCAGCGGTTTGGCAAACTCAGAATCGTATAAGCGCTCTCGCTACCCTCACCTCGATCCTTCAGAGCACCGCATACGTCAGGGATTGGACGCCGCAGCGGCGTTAGTTTGTGATGGCGAAATCATCGCGGCTGCCGCGGAAGAGCGATTCACGGGCGAAAAGCAGACCGGTGCGTTTCCTATCCGAGCGATCAACTATTGTTTGGCCGAGCAAGGGTTGCGTATCGACGAGATCGACGCAATCGTCCACGCATTCGACTACGCCCCTTACCAGAAGTTATGGGGCATGGACGCTACCTCGGCAGACATGTACGACGCTGTATTTTCGAGGGCAGCTTTGCTCCGTGAAGTGGAACGTCACTTTCCTGAGTTTCCGGAGTCCCGAGTCCACCACATCAGCCATCATCTGGCACACGCTGCGAGCGCTTATTACACGTCCGGCTGGGATGAGTGCCTGACGATCGTCGTTGACGGAATGGGAGAAGTCCACGGGGCGACCGTATATCACGCACGCAACAATGAACTGCACAAGCTGCACGAGATTTCCGCATTGCATTCCATCGGCATTATGTATTCATTGATCACCCTGCATCTCGGTTTCGATTTCAACGGCGATGAATACAAGATCATGGGACTGGCGCCGTATGGCGATCCCGATCGGTTCCGAGCATTTTTCGAACGCGCGGTCGAATTCCGTGACAATGGATCGATCTGTATTCCGGCACTGGGACTCAACCGCACCCGGGAAGAGCGCGACAACTACACAGCGACACGGAAATTCCTCGAACAGCAACTCGGACCCAGGCGGAAGAGTAATGAACAAATCACCGACTACCACCGTGATCTTGCCGCTGCGCTTCAGGAATGGCTTGAAATGACGATGCTTCACATCTGCGGGCATTTTCAGCGGCAGACCGGCATGCGCCGGCTGGCGCTGGCCGGCGGGGTTGCGCTCAATTGCACAACTAACGGAAAGCTGATGCGCGCCGGCCTTTTTGACGAGATCTACGTTCAGCCGGCTTCCGGCGACGACGGCACTGCGCTCGGAGCGGCTTTGCAGTGGGCCGTCTCCCACGACCGCGTATGCAATCGACGTTTGCCGGTGCCCTTCCTGGGTCCGGCTTCCAATCACGATCAAGTTACTGCTGCCCTCGCCGAGCACGCTCATCACATCAACGTGAAACATTTTCCTAACTCGGAGATGGCATGTGCCGAAGCTGCCGATTGGATTGCGCGCGGATGCGTCATTGCGTGGCACCGCGGGCGGATGGAGTTTGGTCCGCGCGCGCTCGGAAACCGCAGCATCCTTGCCGATCCAGGGCATCCTGAAATGCGCGATCGAATCAACGCCATGGTGAAAAAGCGCGAGGCGTTCCGTCCGTTTGCCCCAGCTGTGTCAGCCGAGCAGGCGCATACCTGGTTCGACATCGAAGCCGGTACGGAACTGCCTTACATGATCATGATCGTGAACGTCCGCGAACAGCATCGTGCGGCGCTGCCGGCCATTACTCATGTCAATGGGAGTGCGCGCGTTCAGACTGTCTCGGCAAGAGACAATCGCGACTTCCATTCTTTGCTGAAGGCGGTCGGGAGAGCCACCGGGCGCGAAATGGTTTTGAATACGAGTTTCAACGTGAAGGGCCAACCCATCGTCAACACTCCCAAGCAGGCGATAGAAACGTTCCTGGGAACTGGAATTCAGGGTCTCTTTCTTGAGAACTACCTCGTTACAAGAAGGGGACATGGGGGCGGCCCCCACGACCCCTCTACTTCGTGACCAGGAACCGGCCCATCGCAAGCACGTCTAATCCCGAAGCGTAAAAACTTCGGATTGCATCGCGTGGGGTCATGACGAGTGGCTCACCCGGCAGATTGAAGGACGTGTTGATCAGTAGCGGGTGTCCCGTCAAAGACTGCACCTTGCGCAACAACGTCCAGAACAGATGATTATCTGTGGAACTGACAGTGTGGACGCGAACGTAAACATCCTGCACTGTGAACTTCGAGAGCAAATCCCTCTTCGCATCATTGACGGCATAGACAGAAGCAATAGTTCGTGCATTTGAGCCTACTTGCTTGAAATACTCGGACGTTGCCTCTTCGGGAACCGAGATAACGAAGGGATGAAAGCTTTCACGATGCTTCAGAAAGCGGTTGATGTTTTCGTCGATGAAGGGCGTGAAAGGAGTGGCCAGAATACTTCTGAATCCCAGCGCGCGATGCCCAAATTCACATCGGCCTTGAAACCAGCCGACAAGGCTGCCGGCCGCCAATGCCTTGCACGTATTTGCGACAAGGGTTTCATCGCCTGAAAGAAAACTGCAGACGAGCTTGCAGTTGTCCAACTCGGTCTTGATCTGAGAATCGGAGAATTCGGGACCTACAGCGGGGTACAGAAAGCGCGATTCCGGTTGAGGAAGCGTATCAAGCCGTCTGCGAGCCAACGCTGCACCAACGCTGAGGCTTTCGCTTCCGGGCGCCGGAGGAACAAATACGTGATCTAAACCGAAGTGCCGCTCGAGTTCTCGAATAAGCAAAGGATTCTCTGCTAAGTGGCCCGCAACACAAAAGTTCGTTACATTCCGGCGGCGCCGGACGTCTTCCGCCATCTGAATCACAAGTTCATTGGTCAGTGCCTGAAGGCTCGCTGCTACGTTTTGCGGGCGCTCGAGGTCAAGTGTTCTGAGGAATCCTTCGGTCATAGGGTCACCATGTCCCAACGACGTGAGGTTCCGGAACACTTCCAGGAATTCAGGTTCCCCAGTGGCGCCCAGCCATGCCACTTTGTTCGCCGTGCGGGAATTGAAGCCCAATGCTCTTGAGATCTGGTCATACAGCGGACCCAGCGACGAGGGCGGATTGTCCGGTTGCTCCAGTTCAATGCGCGCGCCATCTCCTATCGCGAAGCACGGACTAACCATTTCGCGCCCACTGCCGAGAATGAGTATCGCCGCTCGATCGAAAGGCGAACTGTAGAATGCAGCTGCAGAGTGCGCGATTCGATGATCCACTTGCTCCAGCGTCGCTTCCGGATTCAGGCCGAGATCGCGGATATGCTCTACGACTCTCTCGGGCGGGCCAAAACCAGTCGTGAATGCGACGACATCTATTTTACGGGGGTCGATTTGAGCAATCTGCAGTGACGCAAGAATAGCGTCCTTCGGTAAGAGAGTATTTTCCCTCGGCGACCAGTGATGCCGAATCTTGAATTCCTCGACAGCCGAGGCGACATGATTGTCGACAACAACAGCAGCGCTGAAGCCCTCTGGTTCCGCGCAAATGCCGAGGATCCGTGTCGTCATGAAGTCTCGACAAGCAATCCCAAGGCCAGACGGCAATTCCGGGAACGGTTGCCTATCGCTCGATTGGCCGGTTTAGGACAATCTCAAACAAGGTACCGGGCTCGAGCACAAGGGGAGCGCCCTTTTTTATCAATGCTGCGACAGCCGCGCCTGCAGCACCGGCTCCTGCTCCGACCGCAGCGCCTCTTGCAGCGCCTCCGCCCCCGCGCCAAACCGCACCGGTGACCGCACCGCCGGCCGCTCCTTCGGCACTTTTGGTAGCGATGTCCTCACCGTCGTTACCCTTGTCCGCGACAATCGTGGCTTCGCCCTTCTTTTCAATGGCTCCGCCGGTTCCTTGGAGATTTGCGTAGATTTCGAAAGTCTTGCCTGTGGGCAGCACCAGTGTCTGAAAGCTAAACGACATCTCCGCCCTGCCGGAGATTCTCCCCGGCTGTTCGACATGGCTGATTTTTCCTTTAATGAAACTTCCCTGTGGGATCACGATCTCGTCATTCACCGTAATCGGTACGGCGGTCTGCGCATAGATCCCATCACCGTCCTTCGCATGTTTCGTGCTGATGCGGCTCGTGAGGTTGACCGGAATTACCGTTCCCGCTGGGATGATGACTCGTTTCTTGGCCGGATCGGGCTGGTCGGGCGGTTTGATCTCAAGCGGTACGCCCTGCATCAACAGAGCGAATAACAAGAATGTCACAGGTGCCTCCATGTGCGCTGAGCGGTTCGGACGCAAGCGTAACCCATCGTTTGAAGCCTAGGAAGTAATTTTTGTAACACCATGCGATGATCCCTTGAGACTGCGGATCAGCAATCCTAAGGCCAGCCCGCCCGTAAAGAGGATCGATGAAGGTAGTCGTAGCCGGTGTTGGGCTTCTCATCGTGAGTGAAGTCTTGGCGTAGGGCTATTGTGGCGGAGCATTTAGTCGGGAAGTAGCACGGATTCCAAAAATCTCTGAATCTTCTAAACCGTTTCCAGCGTAAGCGGGACCGGACGTCGACCATCAACATCCGTAACGCCGAGTTCGAGTGCAACCGCGGCAGCGACGAGTACTTTACCCGTGCGCTCGAGCAGATTCGGGTCACGCGCGAGCGCCA
>DATFXZ010000472.1:0-3123 GCA_035315305.1 Terriglobia bacterium
TGGCGCTCAGATGGATGTTCCCCGCGAGATCTCTCAGTTGAAGCGGCCCGTTCTGAGTTTCAATATCCATTTTCGATAGGCGCGGCACCATAATGATGAGGTTCGCAACCCACTCCCGGCCGCTCGGACCATTTACGGCGAGCTGACCGTTCGTGTTGGTCGTTGTGATCTCACGAAGGGTCACCGTTGGGTTGGTATCATCATCCGGGACGGCCTTACACGTCCTGACGGAGTATTCGTTCCGATCCCAGCCATTGATGTAAACGCCACCCTTCGCATTCTGCAGCCGCAAATTGGAAACCTGGGAGGAGGGCAAGTTCATTTCGGCCTCCTCAGTGATTGCAGGCCGGCGATCATACGTAAGGCGGATGTCGCCGCAAGTCGTAACGGCACGATCGTCGCTTACGTTCGTGCTGATGGATCGGCTATTTCGCGAGCTTTGCGCACCAATGGCCAGGGAAAGGCCGATCAATGCGAACATCGCCAGCAGGAGCAGAGCTAGTTTGGATCTCATGGTTGTCACAGACACGAACTACTCAAGAATGGTTGGCCTAGTACCTGACCACTATCCCTGATGCGTCAGAAAATCTCTGCCGGTTAATACATCCAGAATTTGCTGAACGGCCTGTTCCGGCTCATCTTGATCGCCGCGTATAACGACATCCGGCTTCTCCGGTGCCTCGTACTCGGTTTGAAGTCCTGGAACATCATTCGCCTGACCTTCACGTGCGCGCCGATATATGCCTTTAGGATCACGCTGGATGCAAATTTCCAGAGGACAGTCGACGAAGACTTCGATGAATCGTGGAATCCGGCTGCGTGCGTATTCTCGGTAGGCCCGGCGATTGGCGGTGGCATCGATGATGACGGATACGCCGTGTTCGGTTAGGACCTGGGCGATGAAGGCCAGAGATGTATAGAAGTACTCCCGATCAAGCTGGCTATAGGCGGCCGGAGTCGGGAATATTTTTCGCAAAGCATCGGACTCTAGAACGGCGACGTTGATATCAAGTCCGGCAAGTCTCGCCGCCAGTACCGCCGCTACAGTAGATTTTCCTGAAGCCGGGAGGCCCGTGATCCAGATCGCAAATGCCGATTGATGAGTCATGGCTTACTATAGCCGCGATGGCGCCGATTTCAGGGTCCTGAAATCCCGTGTTATCCGCGGCTGACCCCTGTGACATCATGGAATTGAGGAATCTCATGATAACCATAATCTGGATTCTGGCTCTGCTTGGCGCAGATTTAGTCAAGACTCCCTCCGTCGTGCCGTCTGACAGTGGAGGCGTCGTTGCTTCCGCGAAAAGCGGAGGGCGGCGGTGGACAGCCAACTGGACAATGGAACCAATTGAACGGAATGGAAAAAAGGCTGTCCGATTTACTGAGCGAGGTCAGGGGCATGTCAGCCCTTACTCCGGCGAAGTCCGATGGTCGCTCGAAGCAGTTTGGTCGGCTGAAAACGGGCTGCGGCCTTTGGAGACAGAGAAGATCGTCACCAGCTCAACGGGGACACGCATAGCGACTGAACGAAAGCATTTTGACTTCAGCAACAACACCGTGCGTTTCGAGCGTCAGTATTCGGACGGACGATCTGAAGTGAAATCGATTTCCGTACCACCGGACACTCTTGCGGTCGAAGGTATCGCCGGAGTTCTGCGTTTTCTGCCGTTCGATCGAAACATGGACTTCCCCGCACATTTGTTGAGCAACGAACCTCGCTTGTACAGCGTGTCGTTCGAAATGCGATCAACCGAACGAATACGAACCCCAGCGGGCGAATTCGAGGCTTACAAGGTAGAGATGGTGCCGCACGTCGGCTTTTTGAATGTGTTTCGCTCGTTGGTTCCGAAGACTTACTTGTGGTTCACCGTCGCGCCGCCTCACTTCTGGGTGCGTTTTCAAGGTCTGGAAAACGGACCTGGAACACCCGAGATCGTGATGGAACTCGACCGCAACTCTCCGTGACAATTTTGCGCTCCGCAAGAATTAACCACAGAAGACACAAAGACACAGGGAAATGACAACCATTTCCCTGTGTCTTTGTGTCTTCTGTGGTTAATTCTGGCCTGCTACGCTCGAAGCTGCTCAGCCCGAATAGGCAGCTTATAGATCCGCTTCACTGTTGCCGCGGAAATCGCATTCACAAGCGCACCTGCCGCGATAGCGGTACTGGGCTCACCGATGCCGCCCGGCGTTTCGGTGCTGGGAACAATGTGCACCTCGACCTCGGGCGCTTCGTTGTGACGGATCATTTGATAGTCGTTGAAATGATGTTGTGCGACCCGGCCATTCTGGATTGTGATTTCCCCTTTCAGGGCTGCGGTTAATCCATACAGGGTTCCGCCTTCCATCTGTGCCTTGATCGTGTCTGGATGAATGACCCAACCGGTATCGACGGCGCACCACATCTTGTGAACTTTCACTGCGCCATTTGCGACCGAAACCTCCGCAACCTGCCCGACAATGCTACCGAATGCTTCCATCACGGCAATCCCTCGGGCATGTCCGGCCGGCAGCGACTTACCCCAGCCGGATTTCTCAGCGACCAGATCCAGTACTGCGCGATGCCGCGGGGCTTTATTCAACAGATCTCTCCGGAACTGATATGGATCTTTGTCGGCTCTGGTCGCGAGTTCATCCATGAAGGCTTCGACAACATACCCCTGCACGGATGCACCAACCGACCGCCAGAAGCCATACGGAACTCCCGGATCCGTCTCGATGTACTCGACCCTGATGTTTGGAATGTCGTACGGTAAACTGGCCGAGCCGTCGACGGAAATGAAATCGACGCCATTCGGCGGCAGTTGGCCGAGACGCTTCATCAGGGACTGCTGCACGATGCGCTGCATGAAGGCAGCAGGTTTACCTGATGCATCGAGCGAGCCCCACATGCGGACGTACGTGATAGGACGATAAAAGTCGTGTTGGATGTCATCCTCGCGTGTCCAGATCACTTTCACGGGCTTGCCGACGGCTTTTGACGTCTCGACCGCATCGGTTACGAAGTCCGCTTCGCCGCGTCGTCCAAATCCACCACCAAGATAAGTTGTGTAAACATTCACGGACTTCGGCGGGAGTCCGGAGGCTGCAACCGCTGCCGCATGGGAGGCCGTCTGTCCT
>DATFXZ010000473.1:0-6592 GCA_035315305.1 Terriglobia bacterium
AGCCCTTTTCGGGGGAGCGTATCCGCTTCCGCTGCGCTGAAAGAGCGGCTGCAGTCTGCAACTTTAGCCGCGTTGAGACGTGTGGTGGATCACACGATTACATCAAGGGCGGACTTCCTTATTATTGCCGGCGATATCTACGACTCGAAGGACCGAAATTTGCGGGCGCTAGTTTCCTTCCGGAATGAAATGGAGCGTCTTGCCGAACGGAATATTCGTGCGTTCATTGTGCATGGAAACCACGACCCATTGAACGGCTGGGGGAGCGGGTTTCAGCTTCCCCCGAATGTCGTTACATTCGGGGGTCACGCGGATACGGAGCCGTTCATCCGCCGCGGGCGTGAAGCCGCTCGAATCACGGGCGTTAGCTACATGCGTGAACGGGTGACGGATAATCTCGCCTCATCACTGAAACCGGACGGCGCCGCGCCGTATTCCATCGCTGTACTGCACGCCAATGTTGGCCATCAAAGCGGGCACGCGGATTACGCGCCTGCAACAGTCGCTGAACTGAGTGCGGCTGGATTTGACTATTGGGCGCTGGGACATGTGCACACCACGTCGGTGCTGGCGGTAGAGCCGGCGGTGATCGTATACCCCGGCAACACGCAAGGACGCAATCCCCGCGAGACCGGGCCCCGCGGTTGCTATCAAGTCAATGTCGATACGCATGGTCGAGCGCACCTGGAGTTCATCGACACCAGCATTGCTCGATGGACGCATCTGGAAATTTCGATCGCCAACATGACGAGCATCGGCCAACTCGTCGATTGCATGTTGCAGAGAGCACGCAGCGCGGCGGGCTCCTTTAACGGGCCTACCGTGGCGCGTTGCACGATTCGCGGCAATGGAGTAGTGCATCGGGACCTCCAACGAGATCAAATGAGCGAGGAATTGGCTGAAGTGCTCAGCTCCACAGTGATTGTTGAGTCCATACGTATCGCAACTGGGCCGGGGCTGGATTTCGCATCGCTCGCGCGTACCGAGACAATGGTGAGTGATTTTCTAAACCTCGCTGACCGTGCTTTGGAGGATCCGGAGCTGCGACAGCGGTTCGCCGATTGTCTTGCGCCTTTATTCAGACGGAAGGAACTGCCGGTCGTGGACGATGCTCGCCTGCGGGAGTGGATAGAACGCGCGTCGGCGCTGGGTGCGGATTTGTTGTTGGATATCTGATCCATAGCATGCGAATTGAAAGTATCCATATTGACGGTTTTGGCGTGTGGAATGACAAGACGTGGGGACCAATCGGTCCCGGCCTCAACGTGTTTCACGGACCGAATGAAACGGGCAAGAGCACGTTCATGGCGTTTATCCGTTCGATGTTTTTCGGCTTTGAGAAGCGAGGGACGGCCAAACGCTACGAACCGCTGAAAGGCGGGACTCACGGTGGCCACCTTGACTTGCTGGTCGGCGACACCCGACTGCGTGTGGAACGTAAACCCGGCCGTCACGTGCGCGGCGCCGTCACCGTATACGCCGGCGAGGCAACGGGAGACGAGACAGCATTGGAAAGGCTTCTCTGCGGCACCACCAAGACCTTGTACCACAACGTGTTTGCCTTTGGCCTGGAAGAGTTGGAGCAGTTTCATACGCTCCAGGAAAGCGAGATCGCCACGCATATCTCCGGCGCCGGGCTGGGAGTCGGCGCGTCGCGGTGGGCAAGCGTCCAGAAAGACCTGGAAGAACGACAAGCCGCTCTCTTTCTTCCGCGCGGCCAGAACAGCACGATCAATGTCGCATTCAAGCAATTGGAAGCGGTACGGGACGATCTCGATCGAACGGAACATCAACCTCAGGATTACCTGACAGCCCACGAAACACGTATGCGTCTGGCCGCCGAGCTTTCCACTCTTGAAGAAACGGTGGCGGAGGTGAGTCGAAGAATTCAGCACTATGCCAAGCGGGCCAACAATCGGCCATATATGGAGCGGCGAAACAAGATCGAGGGTTGGTTAAAACAACTCCCTCAGGTGGATTCGTTTCCCGAAGGCGGCGTCGAGCGCCTGGACCTGCTTCAAAAACAGCGTCAAGCGCTGCTGGACGAGGGCATGAAGAAAGACAGAGAAGCTGAGGTTCTGCGGCTGCGGCGTATGCAGGTCCGCGCGGATTCCGAAGAGTGCGGCCGGCGCGGCCAGATCATTGAGTCGCTCCGGAGTTTGTTACCTCGCGTGGATGCCGCGGGTCGTGTCTACGTCGCGGGAATCGAACGGCGGGACGCGATCATGCAGGAACGGCGCGCTCTTGTGACAGGCCTGGTGAATATCATGCCGCCGTCATCGCTTGCCTTCGGTCTGTTTATTGCGCTCATTTGGATTGGGGTCGCCGGCCTGAACGTGGCGGGTCATGAGTACATTGGTGGCGGGCTCGGCACGATATCGGTGGTGGCCATGATCTGGTACAGAGACCGGCTGAAATGTGCGGCTGCTCAGAAAAAGCAAATCCAGGAGTGCTCGGATCGTTTAGATACGTGTGAAAAGGAGCTTCGACGCACCGAAAACGAAGCAAGGGAGATCGAAACCGAAATTCGAAGGTTGACCGGCAAAAATGAAATCACCCAAGCCGATATCGACCAGCGCGCTGCAGAGCTGGATCGGTTGCTGAAAATCAACGATGACGCTCGGCTTCTAGATGAAGGTGCTGCGCGATGCGAAGGCGATCTCGTAAGAATCGCTCAGCAGATCACCGAAATCGATAAAACCGTCGCCTCCTTGTTGGCTGAAGGGAACGCTTCGAACGAGCGGGAGTTCCTGGAGCGCGCTGAAATTTACAAGCAACGCCGGCAACTTAGGAACGAGCTCGATAAAATTCCCATTGAGACAGCGGAACCCGGTTTGCTTTTCGAGGACATGCGCGCAGACGAAGATGCCGCATTCCAAGCCGCTCAAACCGAGCTTGCGGAACTCGAGCGGCGGCTGCTTGAAGTCCGTCATGAGACCGGCCGCGTTGAAGAGCGCATCGCAATGATGGAAAAAAGCGAGGAGCGATCGCGGGCGCTTTCGAGACAGGAAACTATTTTGGCGAGAATCGATGAAGCGGCAGAACAATGGGCCGTCATCACACTTTGCCGAGCTTTGCTTGACGAAACTCGCAAGGTTTATGAAACCGAAAGGCAACCTGAAGTGCTGCGTCAGGCATCGTCGTTCTACAACGTTATGACCGAAGGGCGTTACACCCGCGTTATCGCTCCACTCGACGGCGGGGAGATTCAGGTAGAACGTACAGACGGTGTCCGCCTGGCTCCGCAAGTCCTCAGCCGCGGTACCGCGGAGCAACTCTATCTATCCATGCGCCTCGCACTCGTCCGCGAGTATGCCAATCATGTCGATCCGTTGCCGATCGTGTTCGATGATATCTTCGTCAACTTCGATCCGGATCGCAGCCGTACGTCACTCAAAGCAGTGCATGACTTGTGCGCCACCCATCAAGTCTTGATGTTCACCTGCCACCCACACCTTGTGAAGCAAGTCGAGGAAATCATTCCAGAGGCGAAGATCTTCTCACTCGAGTGAGACACGAAGAAGTAATCGCTTTCTCTGCGATTCGTCTTGCGGTATATTGACTCCGCCCTTTGCGTTTAGCCCACCTGAGGACGCATGACCCCTGAAGAATTGAATCGAAAAATCGAGTTCATTGTCGAAAGTCAGGCACGTCTGGCTGCTGCTCAAGAGCAAGACCGCCAGGACCGTGTGAAGTTTGAAGAGTTGTCGAAAGGGCTCTTTGCTCAAATCACGCGCACGAACGACCGCCTCTCACAGATCGATGATCGCGTTTCCCACACAGACGATCGCCTTTCACAAACGCTGACCGACCAATCTCGGATACTGGATGGCCAATCGCACATCTTGGATGACCAGTCTCGCCTACTGGATAGGCAGTCCCACATCTTGGATGACCACTCGCACATATTGGGAGACTTGTCGCGCGTCTCGGTGGATCACTCGCGCATATTGGGAGACTTGTCGCGCGTCTCGGTGGATCACTCACGCATATTGGGAGACTTGTCGCGCGTCTCAGTGGATCACTCACGCATATCGGAAGACCTGTCGCGCGTCTCGGCGGATCAGACGCGCTTATTGGACCATCAGTCACAGCGTATGGATCGGCTCGACAAGTTCTACGATGGTTGGCTGAGGCAAAATGGAGAATTTCAACAGCAGGTGCTCGATCTGCAGCGCCAGGCGCTGCACTTGTTGAATCTGATCCTCGACCGACTGCCTTCAGCATGGCCGCCGCCCGCACCCGGCTAATTTCGTTGCCCTATTGGTGGGCATGTTCCACTACAATAGGCCGCATTTGACTATGGAAATTCGAAATATCCGGGATCTCATTCACTTTTCTGAAGAAAAAATGCAGAAGTTAACGCTGTTTGAATCGGCGAAATATTTCTGCGATCTGTATTGCCTGAGACCCGGTCAGGATCAGCGCATTCACAGGCACGCCGAATCGGATAAGATTTACTTCGTCCTGAGGGGGAAGGGATTGTTTCACATCGCAGGTGAAGAAAAGGAACTTGCCGAAGGTGAATCGGTGATTGCGAGGCCCGGTCAGGACCACGGCGTGAAGAATTCCTCAGTCGAAGATTTGATACTACTTGTATTTATGACACCGCGTCCGTAGGAGAGGCAGATGGGACGAAACGCACAATTGATCCGGCAATGGGCGATGCTGAAGCAGATCGAGACGAATCGCTGGACGACGATCTCCGATATGGCTGACCAACATACGGTCTCCACAAAGACCATCCGCCGTGACCTTGCGGCGCTCATGGAAGCCGGGTTCCCTTTATACGACGAGCGATATGACGGGAAAGTGTACTGGCGGCTGAGCGAGGAATATAAAGGATTGCCGCTCGCAACCCTGTCCCTATCGGAAACTGCCGCGATGTATTTCAGCAAAAAGCTGGTGGTGAATCTTGCGGCGCCACCGTTTTCCGACGATATCGCTTCCGCCTTCAAAAAAATCGAGAGCGCGCTCCCCGAGCGTAATATCAAGTTTCTCGACAGCCTCGACAACATGATCAGTGTTCGTGCGGACGCGCCAAAGGACCTGGAGCATCGAAAAGCTACGATTCGGACGGTGATGGATGCCGTCGGCGAAGAAGTGAAAGTGAAGATGCAGTATTACTCGGTACATAGCCAGCAGAAGAAAACGTACACGATCCATCCCTATCGCCTGATGTACTTCCGCGGGGGGCTGTACTTGTTCGCATTCGTTGAAGAGTACAAACAGATCCGCACGTTCGCCATCGAGCGTATCGAAAGCATCGAAAAAACGCGTGAGTCGTTCGATAAACCGAAGGATTTTTCGGTTGAGACCTATCTCGAATCTGCATTCGGAGTGGTAAAGGAAGAGCCGTTTGATGTGGAGATCATCTTCAATGCGGACATTGCCGAATACGTACGTTCCCGCGTATGGCATCCCTCGCAGCAGGTGCGGGAGATCGGTGGTGGCCGCATCACGATGAAAATGCACGTTGGCGGCGAGTTTGAACTGGGATCCTGGATACTCAGTTTCGGCGCGTCTGCAACGATTGTTTCGCCTGACCGCCTGCGCCGGCGAGTGGAAGCGGAACTGGTGAGAGCGCTTGAGAATTACAGCAAAGAAGTGACGGTCGCGCCAAGAAAAGCCAAGAAGATCGAATCCAAGAAAGCGATGGCGGCAGCTGCCCGCCGGGGATAGGATCAACATCTCCGCGGGTAGACTCTCCTTCCATGTCACTCCTTAAAGCATTGCATGGTTCCCAAAAATTCCTTCTCAATGTGGAAATGTGTCCGCCGCGAATGGATCTGCCGTTGGAGCAGAGCGTGGATGCGTGGATCGACAGCAGCCGGCTCATTCGGAAAATTACTTCACTGGGCCGATTCGTTTTTCTCACGGATGGAGCCATCGGAAGGCGTGAGGAGCCCAATTTACGCCATGTGACGATTAACCTTGGAGCCGAAGCAGATCGCTCGCATATCATTCCGATCCTCACAACGAAGCATTCGCTGGATTACTGTTTGGAGTTTGCGCAGCGTTCCTACACGCTTGGCTTCACTTCATTGGTCGTGCTCGGGGGCGATAAGAGTGACGACACGCCTCGATGCGTCGAGCATGCGTACGAACTGCGTCGGCTGATCCGCCAGCGCGTTCCCGGAATCACGCTTGGCGGCTGGGCTAGCCCGCACGGTGGCCGGCGGCAGGTGGAATACATGCTCCACCCGGAATACTCCGCGGACTTCTACCTGGCTCAGATCGTTTCGCACTACCAGCCGTGGGCTATCGATGAGTTCGTTAGTGAAACTGAACGTTTAGGCGTGAAAATTCCCGGAATCTTCGGCGTTTTCTACTATCGAAGCGCGAGTCCAAAGACATTCGCAATGCTCTCGAAGTTTCTTCCAGTTCCGGTTGACGAACTGACGCGCGACTTTGCAAGCAATGTCCATCCCGACGAGATCTGCGCGCGGAGCGTGCATGCTTTGATCCAACGTGGCGTGAAGCACGTCTACGTCAGCAACCTTCCAATGCCTACGGCCGTGCAGACTTTCACCCGTATGGAGTCCCGGGTGCAAGAAATGCTTGTGGTATCGTAGAACCTCAGAATAGGCGT
>DATFXZ010000474.1:0-6865 GCA_035315305.1 Terriglobia bacterium
CGATCTCTCCGGCGAATGTCGCTGCCATCAACGCAGTTTTGGACCGAATAGCATATCCTTCGCCCCGGATTGCAACCGGCGCGTATCCGACAGGCGACAACCGCACGAGTTTCTTTGCGAAGATCGATTTTACGCTGACACCGAATAATAGGTTGGCAACCCGCTACAGCCTATATGACATATCAAGTCCTAATGCCCGCGGCATTGGCGGACTCAGTGCCACGAGTCGGGGCACCGCCGTTGCAGACCGCGACCACTCGATCGCGTTGAATGACGTCGCGACTCTTTCTCCTACTTCGTTCAATGAGCTGCGTTTTCAATTCACCCGGAGCAGGCTGAAGGCGCCGGGCAACGATTTAGTCGGCCCCGCCATCAGCATTTCAGGAGTAGCGAACTTTGGAGCATCAACCTCTTCTCCGACGGGTCGTGACATCGATTTAGTCGAAGTTGCAGAGGTCTATTCCATCACAAAGGGCGCCCACTTCTTTAAGGTAGGCGGAGGCTTTCTCGACAATCGAGTCAATATCGCTTTTCCGGGAAGCGTGTACGGGACGTATTCGTTTACTACTCTGTCGAACTTTCAATCCGGAACTTACAACACCTTTGGGCAGGCTTTCGGCAAAGAGGAATGGTTTCAAACCAATCCGAACCTCGGTTGGTTCATGCAGGACGAGTGGCGCGTTCACAGGAATCTCACGATCAATATAGGTCTGCGTCACGATGTGAGTTGGATGGCCGCTGATATCAAAACGCGAGGCAAGAATTTCAGTCCTCGGTTCGGGTTAGCTTATTCACCCGGCGATCACCGGACCGTTATTCGGGCGGGCACCGGCTTGTATTACGATCGCGTTCCCTTACGAGCCGTTGCAAATGCGTTGCGCGGCGCGGGCGTCGAATACAAGACGGTTAGTCTGCAACGGACTCAAGTAGGTGCTCCGGTGTTTCCGAACAAATTGGCGGCTTTCCCGCAGGGTACGCTGTTCAATCTCGCCACGATCGATCCTGACATCAAGAACGGATACTCGTTACAGGCAAATCTGCAGGTGGAACGTGAGTTATTTAGGCGCGTGTCAGTCGCCCTCGGCTATATGCATACGCGCGGATTGCACATCATTATGCAACGCAACTTGAATGTGCCTACTTTGAGCGCTGCGCAAGATCCGCTGAATCTCGGCCGTCCCAACGGCAATTTCGCAAACATCAACCAATATAGCGGCCAGGGCGACTCGTACTACGATGGCATGACGGTCTCTGTCCAACATCGGGCCTCAGCGTGGGCGATTGCCAGGTTTTCGTACACGCTGTCGAAGGCCATCGACAATACAGGTAACGCCTTTTTCAACGGACCTCAGGACAATTTCAATATCCGTGACGATCGCGGACTTTCAGATAACGACCAAAGACACCGCATTACTGTAAGCGGCCAACTCGCAGTCCCCCGCCGCTCGAATGGGCGGTCCTGGAGTAAGGTTTTTGAGGGATTTCAACTCAGTCCCATATTCACTTACGCTTCGCCGTATCCATTCAATATCGTAACGGGAGGCCAAACTATTCAGACGACAGCCGCGCGTCTTCCCGGAGTCGGCCGTAATACGGGTCTCGGGTTCAACTACATGAATCTGGATTTCCGACTGAACCGGCAGTTTCGCGTGCGGGAACGTATCGGTTTAGAGCTGATGGCAGAGGTTTTCAATGCCCTCAACCGCACGAATTTGCAGTTCCCGAATAATACCTGGGGAACCGGCGCGATACCCATCGCGACTTTCGGCAAACCGACCGCAGCAAACGACCCACGTCAAATTCAGTTCGGACTGCGGCTGACGCATTAGGAGACGAATCATGAAACAGAATTCAGCAAGTCTTAAGATGCGGTCGGCACGTAGTTAGGTAGCTTGTTCGTCTCATGTGGAATGCAAATGCGGAATATCAATAGACGAAGACTAGTGCTGTTTGCAGCGTGCGCAGCGATCACCTTACTCCTGGGCGATTGCACGCGCCCGCAATCTTCCAACGCCTCCAACGCAGATCAGAAGCCCGGCCCACCCGCCGCCGGGGTTGGCGGCGCGGTTTACGGCAACCTGGAACAGATAATGGTCGGGATCATGTTCCCCGCTGCGAATATCGTGGGCGTTGCGATGGAGAGGGATCCTCTCAAAATACCTCTCGCGGACGATCCGGTTACGACCACCGATCCGATGGGATCCCTTTATGGAGGATGGAGAGCCGTAGAGAATGCAGGTATCTCTATAGCCGAGGCGACGACCCTGATGATGGCGCCTGGACGGAAATGCACCAACGGCAGGGATGTCCCCGCACAAAGCAAGGAATGGACTCAATTCGTCGAACAGCTTCGCAAAGAAAGTTTGGCAGTCTATGAGGCGGCCAAAGCGAAGAGTCAGGAAAAGCTGCGCGAGGCCGGTGAAGCGATCGATATGACCTGTGATAAGTGTCACGCGAAGTACCTTGAAAAGACAGCCAACGTGGAAGATCGTTGCAGGCCGTAATGCGCCTGCGCTGACCCGCAGAGGATCGCAAGCCCCACGGCTCTCCTCAAAAAGAGCGACTGATTCCGACTAAGGGAACGAAATCGTGCAGCCAACCATGAACCTGTGCCCCGGGCGCTAAAGCAAAAAGTTTCTTGGGAAATGGGGTCGCGTAATCGCGTAGATCAAAGCGTACCGCCCAACGCTCACTGATGTCGTACAGCGTGCCGCCACCGATCGAGAGCAGCGGCCGCGCATCCGTGCTATTGATGAGCGTCGCGAAATTCATCAATGGCCGCCCCGCTGTAGGCGGTTCCGTTGCCTGGTAGATTTTTACTCCGAAGCCGACTGCGCCATACGGTTGAAGCTTTGGTCCGCGGGACCGGCCGTAGATCAGGAAGTCACCCAAAAGCGAGTGCGAGTGAGCATCAAGATTTGCTTCGAGTGTTCCTGATCGCAATTCGGAGTCGCCATCCTGAAACGTGTAGCGAAATTCTCCTCCGAAACGATCTTCAAAACGCTCTCCAACCACGCCGCCCGCGGCAAAACGCGGACCGAAACCCGCGCGAGCTTCACCTGACGGCGCTGTTACCGTCGCATCATGATAAAAACCAAAGCCGCCACTAAAACCCACCTGCTTGTTTTGAGCACTGCAAACCGTGCTGAACAAAAACAAAACAATCCCGAGTAAATACACACATTTCATAGTCTGACCTCTACTTCCGTCCTACCAGACGAAGTCTCGCTGTGAATGCACGATGTTGACCGCCGGCGAAAGTCA
This sequence comes from Terriglobia bacterium, assembly GCA_035315305.1. Lineage (GTDB taxonomy): Bacteria > Acidobacteriota > Terriglobia > 20CM-2-55-15 > 20CM-2-55-15 > 20CM-2-55-15. The sequence continues at coordinate 3,265 of DATFXZ010000474.1, forward strand.
AGAAAGTCGGCGCATCGACATTGTTTATCACCGAACTGAAATTCTTGTGCGCTGTGGCGTTGATCACGGACAGTCGCACGGCCCACTCATACCCAAAAAATGGAACTCGTTTTTCAGCACCGATGTTCAGATCAAAGTACGAGGGATAGCGGAAGCCGTTAGGTATGCCAGAGAGCTGATACCGCGAATTCACAGCCGAGAATGGAAACCCCGTATGGTACTCGCCAAAGTAACTGAACAATAGTTTCCAGATATTCGTCTGTACTGCACCATGCGAGATCACTCGCTGTGGTGCATCCCACGTCAGCGGTCCTGAAGCCTGGGGCGCCAATAAAAAATCTTCGAGCGCATAATCGAAGATCTTATTCGAACGGGAACGCGAATATGTGTAGTCGATCATCACGTCGGCGCCATCGCGAAACGAACGGCGTACAGAAACGTCAACCGCGCGATATCGATCGCGGCGGGTATTTGTGAGTTCGAGGTCCTGCCGCAAAGGATCTGTTGAAATGTTGTCGTAAACCAGGCCATCGCGTTGATCACGTTCCATGACGTGAACAGCCGATGTTGTTCGGCTACCCCATCGTTGCTGCCATTCCGCGCTCGCCGTCTGAAAATATGGTTGATTCAACTCTGTTCTGTCGGAAAACGACGTGAGGATAGTCGTAGCGGGTGGGCCGAACGAGTCGATACGCTGTTGGTCGTAGCTTTGTGCGATAAGTGATAGGTAAATCGGTTCGTAATACAAGCCCCAACCGGCACTAAACTTTGTCGATGGTTGGGGAACCCAATTCATAATCAGGCGCGGTTGTACGAGCGTTGCGCGAACAAAATCATTGCGATCGACCCGAAGACTCGATTCAAAAATCATGGACCGGACGAACTGCCACGAATCTTGAAGGTATGCGCCGGCCTGAATTTCGGATATCGATAGCTGAGGCTCGCCTGAAAAGCTACTGGTCCGTATCGTTCTCAAATCGGACTGACGAATCTCGACTGTGTGACGATCAGCGGTTCGGTCCAGATGGGCGCTGTCGATATTGAATCCGGCTTGAAGTTTGTGACCTCCGTGCCATTTCCGGTCGGTGAGCGTGAGATCACCGTGACTCTGCAAACGACGGCTGCTTTGCAATAAACTCTCGAAGTAGTTCCCCTCCGGACCGGTAGGCGTCAGCACAAATGTCGCGTTACCCTGGGGAAGGCGATCTGTACGATCAGAATCCGATGCGATCCCGATTTCGAGAAGCCCACGGCGAAGCACGAGTTGATCTTTCGCGGATAGAAAGTATCGCCGTGTGCTCGAATCTGTCGTCGTAGATGCCGGAGCAAATGGACCTAGTCCTGACCGCGTTGCGCTCTCGCGGTTATAAAGAAAACTGGCCTGGAGGGATTGCGCAGGCGTCAGGTTGTACTGCGCACGAAAGAGATTGTCGCCGGCCCAGTCCTCAGAAATATTGCCTCCCTGAGGCAATTCAGAAACGAGAGTAAAGTCATGTTGCAGGCTCAGGCTATCGGAGAACCAGGACCGTCCCTTTTCAATCGGACCTGAAAATGTCGTTCGCGGAAACCAGTTACCGAGATGTGTCCCCTGTTGAAAGCTTAAAGAGGGAAAGAAATTGGTCGCGCCGAAACGCCAATGATCGTCGCCCGTATCCGTCTGCAGCGCGAGCACACCTGCCGCGGCGCCTCCGAATTGAGCGCCGTAACGACCGGTGACAACATCGACGGCTCGAACGGCGTCCACGTTCACACGAGCATCAAACAGGCCGCTAGCAGGATTATTCATCCGGAACCCATCAAGCAGATAGACAGTGTCCTCGGCATGCGCTCCCGCAATGTGCAGTATGCCGATATTGTCCTGAATGATGCCCGGAATCGCCGGTAAGGCGTTCTGCAGTGTGTGCGAACTGGGAACAGGATCTTCTCGGATCTCATGGGCCACGAGCTGATCCTCATGCGAGGTCTGTTGCGGGTCGACTTCGTGTGGCGACGCAACAACGTCCACCTGCGAATGCATTTCATATTCGTGGTTAAGCGTGACAGTGATCTCCGCCGGTTCGGAAGTTACCCTCACGTTGTAATCGCGGACGCGGAAAAAACCGGCCTTCTCAAAACTCAAAAGGTAATCGCCGGCGATGACACCTTCGAAGCGGAAGCGCCCGAGCTCATTCGTCGACGTCCGCTGCACGACTTCCGTGAACAGGGTCACTTCCACGCCGCTCACCGGTTGGGCCGTCTCGTCCTCGACAATTCCGGAAATCGATGGAGAGATTTGAGCAGGTTCAGACGACATCGCGGACGGCGGGCCAAGAAAACTTAGGAGGTAAAGCAGGACAAAAACACTATCCATCCGAATAGAAGACTTCGACACACCAAAAACGTGCAGCGATTGGACGCGCCTCCGCTCGTTAGGGAAGCAAAGAGCAGTCTTAGACTTCGTGTTGCCAACTGCAATTCGCATGATGTGTGAGCGACTTCCTCGCTCACACATCAACCCCGTCCCAACTCCCCTATTGCTTGATAACGATAAACCAAGCAGCGACGATCGGACCCTGTGGCCCGCGACCGCGTCCACCCGGTGCCGCCGCTGGAGGGGCATCTGCTGCCGGCGCGGGAACGGGACCGCGCTCAGGCTGGAACAGGTAGGCATGGTGCGTCTTAGGATCAACCGTGATCGTCTTCGCTCCTGCAAATGTATCGACGGTCGCCACCACCGTGTACTTGTCGGGCGAATCCTGATGTACGACCGTGACGTTGCCCTCGCCTCCATTGGGTATGTAGATCAGTTTCGTGGAGGGGTCCCATCCCAAAGCGTCAACACGCGTGCCGTTCTTGATGGTTGCGACGACTTTACCCGTGTTCGGGTCAACAACAACGGACGTATTGTTACAACCGGAGAAAATCCGGTCAGACGCTTTGTCATACGCAATGCCTGTCGGCCCTTTGCACGGATCCAGCGGCCACGATGCTGTGGCCTTCCACGTTTTGACGTCGATCACCTGTATCGTGTTCTTGCTTTCGTTATTAACGAAGATGTGTCCCTTTCCATCGGCTGCCGCGCCTTCAGGAGCGTTGTCTTCGAGCTCAGCAGTACCGACGATGTCGCCTGTATTGGGGTCGATCGCGGTGAGAGTTCCTATCGGACGGCTGTGATTCGTGAGGATAATTTTGTCCTCGGGCTCATCATACATGATGCCGTCGAGACCGCCGGTTTCAACCTTAATCTGCTTGATCACGGCCAGCGTCTTTAGGTCGAACATGGTGACGGTTGAGTCGCCGCCATTCGTAGTAAAGCCGTGACCGGACTTCGCGGCTATGCCGGCGCCGTGCACCCCGGCAGTATTTGGGATATCACCGAGGACCTTGCCTGTGGCGCCGTCAACAACCATCATGTGGGTGCCACGCGATACGAACACACGCCCCGTCGCCGGTTCGACGGTGACGTAGTCCGTACCCCCTTCGCCTTTGATGTCGAATTTTTCAACCTTGAACTGTTGTGCGCGTCCGACAATCGGCACGGCAAGGTTCGTTGCGAACAGAACTGCAAATGCGGCTAGGAAACGTCTCGTCATATCGCCTCCGCTGTGGTTTCAAAAAAATC
>DATFXZ010000475.1:0-6116 GCA_035315305.1 Terriglobia bacterium
CAGGGGCGGTGCCATAACGACGTGCGCTTTGCATGCCCAGAAATGCGTGATGCGTCATCGTGTACCACGCTCTCCGCCTCTGGGCGATCGCATTGATTACAAGCTCCTTCGTCACGCGGTCGACGAACCCCGATATTTGAATACCGTTTCGGAACGAGGGCGTGTCGAAGATGAGACAGGTGGAATAATCAAGCTGTTTTTCCAACACTCCAGGTATCTGAACGAGGTACCTCCCGAGGTTGTTAGGAGCTGCTTCAGGGTTGTCGACGAGCTGCGCCGCCCAAGTCCACTCGGCGCGTGCCTCGTTGCCCCGCACCCAATTCACATTCGGCAACTTTGAATCAGACCTCGGGCGGTCACTTGCTGGGGCGCAAAGCCGGGCGTCTAGCAGAGGAACCGACGCGGGAGGTCGAGCGTCTTGGCTTAGCAGGCGGACATCTGGCGCATTCGTGGCGGCTTGAGTTTCAGCTGCAACGAGAGGCGAAAATTTAAATGGGGCTGCGAGCCCCACCAAGCGCAACAAGCCAATCACTTTCCTCCTTGTGAACATAGACATCATGCTCGACACTCCGTCTGGTCCGCCGGCCGGCCCTGTCGCACGCGGGCTCAACCGCGAATCCCGAGATCCGCATTCAAATTGCCAGGCGCACAGATGGCATAGCCTTGCGCCTGAGGGGGTAAGGGCGTGTTTCAACAGGGAAGCGGATCTCAGTTACCGCGGCAAACGCCGAAGGCATCACTTCGCGTTGCGCGGATAAATAATCATTATCCGCATCCGTAGTGACCAATTGTACGGCAATCTCTTTGCGACCTTGTGCGCTGACGGGAGGCAAGAATTTGCTCCTCCGTTAGGCCTGTCACGCCGTAGCCAATGCGGACCCTGAGGCTTGGATCCTGAAGACAATCACGACAAGCGCGTATTAGACTTTACTGTACTCCCAAATTGATTTTAATCAATTGGAGCATCGCCAGCCTCGCGGATGATTTGTCTCTTCGAAAATTCTGTCCGTCAATTAATCCGTGCGACGAAAGAGAATCGGCCATTGTCCGAGACGATCCTGCGGTAGCATCGTGCCGGCGCGACGTGTGCGGCGCCAATCGGGTTGATGGCGGCACGGACGATTCAAATTCATCTCCACTCGCCGCATCTTTAGGTACGATAGCACCACGCGACTAGCGGCAGATTCGCTTGATTCGTGCTGTGCGCCCAGACCGGAGCACAGGTACCGCGGCTGGAAACGCATCACAATCTGGGCTGCCCGATGGCGCCTACGATCGCCTCTAGCGTGATTCCTTCATTCAGTTGTTTCTCTTTCAACGCGCGGTGATGAACGGCGAAGCAGCTCAGTTGGCGATCCAAGACCGGCGACCCGGAATTGCCCTCTTCAGTGGGGCTTCGGTAGCGAACATACTGTTGTGAGTATTCGGCAAGGCTATTGTCATACAGCGAAACCGCAAGTTCTTGGCCTTTGGGATGGCCGACCACGTAAACGCGTTGCATGGAGGTACCGCTATTTTTCGGCAGAGTAGAGCAGAGCTCAAGCTTGCCCGAGTCTGGTGGAGCAATGATTCGCAAGATCGAGACGTCCATCGCGATGCGCTGCGAGCTATAAACGAGCTCTCCCAGCCTGACTCGCGGACGGCCGCTGAGCCGGGTAAATTCGACCTCCGCTTGCGATGGACGCAAGGGAGCCTCATCCACAGGATCCAGGCTGATGACGTGGGAATTGGTCAAAAAAAATGGCCCGTTTCCCCAGCCCAAGCAGAGGTCCGCCCCCGACATAAGGAAACCTGTCCCAGCGGGGTCGCCAGTTGCGGCATCGCCGATGCGACCGATCGCCGTGCAGCATCGGTAAAGAGTGTCGATCCATTGCAGCCTGACCGTCGCTTCGTTGCCGTAAACTGCTTCAAAACCCTCGCCATCCGGAACCTTGCTGAGTTGCATTGGATGAACCGAGCCGCCCTCTCGCTGAAGCACGGCGTACTCCAAGACCGGTAAGAGCTTATTTCCGATGTCGGTGCCTTCCAAACACCAGACTTCCTTCAGTTGACGCAGCGTACTGGCAAGTTCGAACGCGTCGGCATCCGGATGCTGAATATATTTTTTCGCTGCGGCCAGAATGGCGGACTCGTCTTGCCGCGCGATCGCAGCTTCCAGATTCGTCGCATAGTCCCAAATCCCGGTCGCTTCCTGCTCCTCAATGTCATCACGGATTTGCTGCGCGATTTCAGCCACATCCAGGGCATTATCGATAGAAATGCCATCGCGTTTCGCCCGGGAGAGCAGCGAAACAAGATTGATGCCATGCCAGCGATAATCGCCCCGACGATGCTCCCAATCAAAATGGTAAGCACCAATCGCTGCTCTTAAACTTTCTGCATCGCCATTAGTGACAAACAGTTGCTTATAGGCGCGCCCTATCAAACCTCGGATTTCCGGACCTTCCACCGGTTCATCAGAGTACTTTTGAGACATCAAATTCAGGGCTGCCAGTGCCTGCGGAACGCGCCCTTGATCAAGCAGCGACTGACACCATTGTCGCCGAATGACAGGGTCCTCCCTTCCGGCCATGCTGAATAGGCTGGCTGCGTGCTCGAGGTCACCGAACAGCCGCTTGCGCCTGATCAAACCCAACGCTCTTTTGATTTGTGGCAAGTTGAAAGCAGCTGGGTCAATCTGATCGGTAAGGGCGCGGACTTCACGAAAACGATATTGCTCTAAAGCCGATTCGAGTTCGGTGAGATATTGTTTCGGCTCCATTGCGCCTCTCTACCGAGTTAGAGTTGGCCAGCAGTCAGCTCAACTTGCACACTTTGTTTGCCTGGCAAAATCGTCACACGACGATATCGCTGCCATTCGTGACGATTTTCGCGCGCCGAACCACCCCCTCGATACCGGGTAACTCCAGTGTTCCCGGCACCCCGCCCGCTGCGAAGTGATCGAATTTCTTGATATCGCCGAAATCCAGACCGGTACGCTCTTCCAGATCAGCGACCCTAATCTGGGTAGCCGCTACGTCGAAAGCTTCCTCGAATCCCGGCAGGTTCTGGATTTCCTCTTGTCCGAGCACGAACCCAGTGGCTGAAGGTGTGCCGTCGCGTCTGATCAGCACGCAAATCTTCCAAAATTGCAACGGGCACCGGACCGAGTAATTCATTCGATCGTTTTTGTATACCGGGTCGTTCGCAGCGAATAGCGGACCCGTGATGACGACCAGGCGCCTGCGGTCCTTCTTCGCGTGTTGCTCCAAAAGAAACTGTTCCAGTCCCTGCCAACGGTCCTTACCCTGGTTGAAGGGAGAAGCCTGCAAGGAGCAGTTGGTAAAGTGGAATGTGTCGTTGTTCGCCAGGGTGGCGATGGCGACATCGCTGCCCCAGGCGGTATCTTGGCGTCGGGTCAAATGGCCACGATCAATTCCTGGCTCAAACGCCTCCTGCCCGATTTGCTCCGATCTCAGAATACGAGGATCCGTGTACCAGCGGTCGCCCCGCCGCTTACCAATATTGGGACGGTGGTCACCATCGACATTGGCAGCAGAGAACCAAGCCGTACGGCGGCGTTTGTTCATATAGACGCTGTAATGATAGTAAGCGAGTTCGAACGGATCACCGTTCTTCTGTGCATCCGATCTCACTTGTGCAGTGTCTTGCTCCATCGCCTTGCTGACGCGGGGCAGCGGCACGTCAATGGTCTCGAGGAAGCTTGGATCGTATCCTGGCCGGTTGCTGTAGTCCGGATCGACAACGACGGCTTCTTCGTCCTGCGGAGGCGCCGCGACGCTGGGCGAATCGTCGCTTCCCTCCACGGAACGCCACGCCGGCGCCCAGTCGTTAGTCGGTGGAAGTGTTCCTTCGAAATTCAGTCGCGATGCGACTCGGCTGTCCCGCGCCAGTTCGTGCATCGGCACCGCGTAGTTGGCCTTAAGATATTCGCCGGCAAAGTGCAGCGCGACAACTTCTCCTGTATCGACTTCGATGACTGCGGAGCCGGAATTTCCCCCCAACGTCGAAGCATCGTGGGTCAGGGCGTTGACAGTATTTTCGAAGCTTTGAATTTTGTTGCGCGCCCTGATAACACCCGGCTGCAGTCGTTTCACGTTGTATGTTCTGTTGAATATGCGGTCCTGAAGCGCAAGATCGCTTCGCTCGTCCCTGGCCGGATAACCGATCACGACCACATTGTGGTCGAGCAGTTCTTCCGGTGATTTCACCGACAATCTGAGCATACGATCTGTCGGTAGATCATCGACTCTAAGGAGAGCCATGTCCCAATATGGGTGGATCATTTCCACGGCGCGAACCGACAAATAGGCGGTGCGCTCCTCGTCGGGGACATCGATCTGTCGCTTGAAATCGATCGCCGCGTCACCGGCGCGATAGCGAATGGTGAGTCCGAGACCTTGAGAAAAGATCTGGGCAACATGTCGATTCGTTGCAATCAGGCCCCTGCCTACAACAAATCCTGTCCCCGCGTAGGGCAGTATCGGAGAACTCGGCACTTCAACACGGCCTATCAGAGGCAGAAGTGAAGCAATCCGCCTTTTGACAACGTCGTCATTAAGGCTAACCCATGGGTCCTCAAGATCGTCGTACGACTGGCCGCGGACAAATGCCACCGGCCGATTTCTTGGAAGCACGATTGCCTCCAAGCCCAGCATTTCGCTCGGCGTAATTTCCTGGACGCGATCCTCTGCCAGTTTTTGCAGTCCCGATTCGGCTGCGGCGGCATTGCCGGGCCCCAGGCTTTCGTATCCCTCGATTGTTTCGGCGCCGGGCCGCGACACCTCCTCGATGGCATTTCCCGGTGCGATTTGAGTAAGCAATCTCTTCAGGCGCGCGAATTTTTCTGTTTTTTCCATATGGTCACCTTGGGTATCCTTCCAGACCGCACAACGGGTAAAATCTCCAAGATACACAGATCCGGATCTTGTGCTGATCGCATCAAGCTGCAAAGGCCTTGCGGGCGTGAGGCACTTTGATTTGAATGAATGTCACTATCTGTGCCGGTGTAATGACACCGCCGCTTCCTGACGCTGCCTCAACCGATAGCAAGGTGGACGATGACAGCAGCAATGAGGGAATCTCAAGGGCCAAGGCCGAAGAGGCTTCTGGCAGAGTACGATAGTGATCAGTTCGGGCCACTGTTCGCCGTCAGTGATGAAGGAAGCGCGGGCCCGGTCGTCCTGGAGGCGGCGCTGTCCTCGGCCAAAGCGGTCGCCGGCGCTTCGAGCCCATTTCGACTTGGCGTCATCCTTGATGGAGAACGGATGACCAGCGCCGGCGAGGTTCCCATCGGCCCGCCAGAATACGGTGCGCTCTCAGCCGGGGCTGCAGGACAGCTTCTTCTGACGACCAACGTTGGCACGCGCATCAACGTTCGGCTGACCGGGCAATTGCCTGAGTTTCCGGCGCTGGAGAAGTCCGCCGAAGCTATCATCGCTGCGTTTCATCAATTCCTCGATACCCCCGACCACCGACCGCGACCTCTGACAGTCCGGCTGCAGCTCGACCCAGGGGCGGACTGCACGCGGCTCGGTGCCCTCGCCGGGAGATTGGACGAGGCCCGGAAAAAAGGCGAAATCGGTCCTCGCGATAGCCACCAGTTATCAGTTCTCGTCTGCTTCAAGGATGAGATCGCCACCGACGCGGAGCTAGCGCAAAGCGAGGCAATTATCGCTGCAGCCGCCGATCTCGGATTTCCGGAGGTCGCGATTGACGGCGCCCAACTCCCCTACGCTCGCCGGCGGTGGGGCGCTCAGGGGCTGCTCAATGTCCTCAGCGTTCCGGCATCGAACCGGCTACTAAAGTTCGCGGCCACGCGTGGGGTGCGCTTGCGGCCGCGATACCAAATAGACGTGGACTCGGCAGCGCGGACTGTCTGGACCGGACTGGAAGCGGCTCGGGCCAACGGGTTTGATGCCGGCAAATACGGCCTCCTTCCCCTTACGCTCGAAGAGCAAGCTCAGGTGATCGAACTAATAACTCAATGGACAAGCGACTGGACGGCAATCCCGGCGTTCTACGTAGACACGCCCCTGGTAACCGCTACAGAAGTACTCGACGTGGGGCAATGCGAAGCGGCGGCCCGTCGATGGCTGAAGGCCGCCCGAGGAGCT
>DATFXZ010000476.1:0-11839 GCA_035315305.1 Terriglobia bacterium
GGTGGAAACTTCAGGCGCCTCACGATCTTTGCGCTGGGCATCATGCCGTACATCACGGCATCGATCATTCTGCAGTTGCTGACGGTTGTTTGGCCGTATCTGGAAAAACTTTCCAAAGAAGGTGAACTCGGACGCCGCAAAATCACAACGTACACCCGCTACCTCACCGTCGTTCTTAGCGCGGTGCAATCGGCGGGCATCGCCATTGCATTCCAGCGTCAGGGCGTGGTTGTAAATCCGGGCATCGGTTTCATATTGATGACGATGCTGACCCTGACTACCGGAACCGCTTTCATCATGTGGCTCGGCGAGCAGATTACCGATCGCGGTATCGGGAACGGCATGTCGTTGATCATTTTCGCCGGCATCGTCGTCGGTTTGCCGCGAGCTATCGGGGACATTTACGAGAAGATCAGCACCAACGAATGGTCGGTCCTCACGTTACTGGTTCTGGTCGCTGTAATGATTGCTGTTGTTGCTTTCATTGTTCTCGTGGAGCGTGGGCAACGGCGAATACCCGTCCAATACGCGAAACGCGTAGTCGGACGCCGCGTGCTGGGCGGACAATCGACGCATCTTCCGCTTCGTGTAAACACGGGCGGTGTAATCCCGGTCATCTTTGCATCCTCGATTTTGACGTTCCCGCAGACGCTAGGCCTCGCGGTACGGGACAACACTACGGGTTTTGGCCGCGTTCTTGCCGGCATCACCGACGCACTTCGCTTTGGTGAGCCGCTCTACAACGTTCTGTACGTCCTCGGCATCATCTTCTTCGCCTACTTTTATACGTCGATCGTCTTCAATCCGAATGAAGTGGCGGATAACATGAGAAAGTACGGCGGGTTTATTCCCGGTATCCGGCCGGGTAAGCGAACCGCCGAACACGTCAACTCGATTTTGACCAGAATCACTCTTGTCGGCGGTCTTTACCTCGCGCTCATCGCGATCATTCCAGAGTTCATGATCACGGGCTTCCACGTCCAGAACATCCCATTCGTCGGACCCAGGCTGGACGCGGTTTTGCCGCAATGGATCACGCAGGGGCTTCGAGTCAACTTCTATTTCGGTGGTACGTCTTTGTTGATTGTCGTCGGTGTGGCAATGGATACTATCCAGATGATCGAGTCGCAGCTGATCATGCGTCACTATGACGGTTTCTTGAAGAAGGGCCGAATTCGCGGGAGAAGAGGCTAAATGGACCGGAAAATTGTGATCCTGTTGGGACATCCGGGAGCCGGCAAGGGTACACAAGCGCGCGCCATCATGCACCGGCTCGACATTCCGCAGATTTCCACAGGTGACATGCTGCGCGAGGCAGTCGCCAAGAACACGTCATTTGGACGTGAAGCTAAGGCAAAGATGGACGCCGGCGAACTGGTCACAGATTCAATTGTCAATGGAATCGTGGCGGAACGAGTCGTGCACGACGACTGCGAAAAAGGATTCATCCTCGATGGCTATCCTCGTACCGTGCAGCAGGCTGCAACATTTAATAAAACGTTGAATAAAGATGACAAGCTGTTCGTCATTGAGATCGGGGCGAATTCCGATTCGTTGACCAATCGATTGACCGGACGATGGATCTGTCCAGGTTGCGGCGAAATCTACAACACGTTCAGCCGCGCGCCCAGGGTGGAAGGTGTCTGTGATGTTTGCGGTTGGAGCCTTTTTCATCGATCGGACGACCGTGAAGATCTGGTACGAGAACGATTCCGGACATATAAAAAAGAAACATCCCCATTGGTGCAGTATTACCAGCAGCTTGGGGTCTACCACCTGGTGGATGGCATGCGGCCGATTCAAGAAGTGACGAAAGAGATCCTCTCGATCGTCGATGATCTGGCTGAAAAAAAAACTCTGATCCCCGTAGTAGCGGAGGACACTAACCCGTTTGCCTAAAGAAGACGCGATTGAAGTCATTGCTACTGTGATCGAGCCCCTGCCCAACGCTATGTTTCGCGTCGAGCTGGAAAACAAACACCAGGTGCTGGCTCACATTTCGGGAAAGATGAGGAAGAACTTTATACGTATCCTGCCGGGGGACAAGGTAGCGGTCGAGCTTTCACCCTACGATCTGACCCGCGGCCGGATCGTGTACCGATATAAGTAATTCGGGGTCAGACACCTAAATCACCTAAATTTGAAAAGCAATTTAGGTGATTTAGGTGTCAGACCCCTCTCGAGGTCTGAATGAAAGTCCGAGCATCCGTTAAGAAAATTTGCGACAAGTGCAAGATCGTTCATCGCAAGCGCGTCGTGCGCGTAATTTGCGTGAACACGAAGCACAAACAGAGACAGGGGTAAAGCGATGGCGCGTATTGCTGGCGTAGATCTTCCGCCAAATAAGAGAATCGAGATTGGACTCACGTATATCTACGGTATCGGTCGTCCGCAGGCCAACAAGATCTTGGCATCGACAGGGGTTAATCCGAACACAAAAGTTCGCGAGCTGAACGATGACGAGACAAACAAGATTCGCAAGGTTATCGAAGAGCAGTACCGAGTAGAAGGAGATCTGCGGAAAGAAATATCCTTCAATATCAAGCGGCTTATGGAAATCGGAGCATATCGCGGCCTGCGGCATCGTCGCGGATTGCCTGTCCGGGGCCAACGAACACATACGAACGCCCGTACGCGCAAGGGACCACGGCGCGGTGCGATCGCGGTCCGGAGAAAGGCTACGGCAAAAACGTAACTGTAGCGGCGGTCTATGACCGCCATGGACGCTCACAGAGCGCCCCTACAGTAGGAGAAATTGAATGGCTCAACCCAAAAAGAAGGGTGCAAAAAAGAAAGAAAAGAAGATTGTGCCGACCGGCGTTGCGCACATCCAGGCAAGTTTCAACAACACGACTGTGACGATCGCGGACCTCGAAGGTAACGTCGTCTGCTGGTCGAGTGCCGGCTCGCTCGGCTTCAAAGGTTCGCGAAAAGGCACACCATTCGCCGCACAGCAGGCTGCCCTGACTGCGGCGAACCGCGCGCGCGATGCAGGCATGCGGACGTTGGAAGTCAACGTGAAGGGGCCTGGATCAGGACGGGATTCCGCCATTCGCGCGCTGCAAACGGCAGGGTTGGAAGTGCGCGCGATTCGAGACGTCACGCCCATACCTCACAACGGGTGCCGGCCTCCAAAACGACGAAGAGTTTAGTTTCTAATTTTGAGGAGAACACATTGGCTAGATACATAGGTCCTGTTTGCAGGCTCTGTCGCAGAGAAGGAATGAAATTGTTCCTGAAGGGCGAGCGCTGCTTCAAACCGTCATGCGGGATCGAAAAAAGAAACTTTGCGCCTGGACAACACGGCCGCGATCGTAAAGCAAAAATCATCGGATATGGCCTGCAATTGCGTGAGAAGCAAAAGGTCAAACGCATCTACGGCGTCCTTGAAAACCAGTTCCGGACGTATTTCGAAAAGGCCGTGCGTCAGAAAGGCGTAACCGGCGAACACCTGCTCGCGCAGCTCGAGCAGCGCCTCGACAATGTTCTTGTGCGGCTCGGCTTTGCAACATCGCACGCTCAAGCGCGGCAGTTCGTTCGCCACGGACATGTTTTGGTGAATGGCAAGAAAGTGAATATTCCTTCATACCAGGTCGCCATTGGCCAGGAAGTCAGCCTGAAAGAAAAGATGAAGAAGAACGTGCAGGTTGCCACCGCGCTGGAGTTGGTTGGTGGCCGCGGGACTCCGCATTGGCTTGAACTGAATACGGAGAATGTGAGCGGTAAAGTCCTGGCTCTGCCGAAACGCGAAGACATCAACCTGCCGATTCAGGAAAGAATGATCGTGGAGTTGTACTCCAAATAACTGTGCGAAGAAAATTCGGGGTCAGACACTTAAATCACCTAAATTGGACTTCAAATTTAGTTGATTAGCTGTCTGACCCCAGGGGGAATTTAATAGATGCTTTGGAAAGGCTTTCAAAAACCGAAAAGACTGATCTCTGTAAGCGAGCCGCCACCGACGGATACGTATGCTCAATTCTCCGCACAACCCTTTGAGCGCGGCTTCGGCACGACGATCGGAAATGCCCTACGGCGTGTTTTGCTTTCGTCCATCGAGGGAGCCGCCATCACAGCCGTGAAGATTGAGGGCGTGCTGCACGAGTTCTCATCGATCCCGGGAGTTGTCGAGGATGCGACCGACATCATCCTCAACCTGAAACAGATTCCACTCAAGCTTCACGGTGAAGAACGGAAGACCATCTATCTCAAAGCGCTTCAGCCGGGCGAGTACAGGTCAGGCAACATTGAGCACGATCCCGATGTCGAGATTCTCGACAAGAACATCTACATCGGCACGGTCAGCGAAGGCGGGTCCTTGCAGATCGAGATGCGTGTCCAGAACGGGCGCGGGTATGTCTCGGCCGACCGGAATTTCGATGAAGACCTGGGCATTGGGTACATCCCGGTGGATTCGGTTCACTCACCCGTGCGGAAAGTGAATTACTACGTCGAAGCGGCACGCCTTGGGCAGGTCACGGATTATGACAAGCTGACGATCGAGATCTGGACGAATGGCTCGATAGGCCCGCAGGATGCTCTCGGCCTGGCGGCGAAACTGATCAAAGATCACATGCAGATCTTCATTCAATTTGAAGAAAAAGAGGAACCTGTCGAAGAGCCTACTGAAGTCCGTCACGATGCGCTGGCCGAACACTTGAACAAATCTGTGGACGAGCTGGAGCTTTCCGTTCGCTCCTACAATTGCCTGAAGAATGCGAACATTCGTACCATCGGCGAGCTCGTTACGAAGACTGAAGCGGAAATGCTCAAGACGAAGAACTTCGGCAGAAAGTCTCTCAATGAGATCAAAGAAATTCTTGCCGGGATGGGTCTCTCACTTGGTATGAAAGTGGACGATCATGGACGGCCCGTCATGCCGGCGCAAACGGAACAGACCGTATGAGACATCGTAACGCACATCGCAAACTCAGCCGCAACACTTCGCATCGGCGTGCGTTGCTGCGTAACCTCGTTACCGATCTGCTTGATCATGGGCGGTTGATGACGACGTTGCCGAAGGCAAAGGAAGTCCGGCCGCTTGCGGAGAAGATGATCACTCTGGGCAAACGCGACAATCTCCATTCGAGGCGTCAACTGCAGGCGTATCTGTTGCGGGAGCCGGTCGCGAAGAAAGTGTTTGATACCATCGCCCCTCGTTTTGCAGACAGGAATGGTGGTTACAGCCGGATTATCAAGCTCGGTAATCGCAAAGGTGACGGCGCTGATCTTGCGATTATCGAATTACTCGGAAGCGAACTTGAAGTGAAGAAAGCTGAACGGGCCAAGAAAGCCGCCGATAAAAGCAAAGGGAAGCAACCCGAGAAGAGCGAAAAAGAGGAAGAGTAACCACAGAGACACAGAGACACAAAGAAAGCCGGCATCAATTGGCTTAAAATTGATGCCGGCTTTCTTTGTGTCTCTGTGCCTCTGTGGTTAGACTAAAAAATCGTGCGTCGAGAAAAAAAAGATTTCCAGGTCGACCTGACCTTTACAGGCCGCGACTTCAGCTATTGGCGTCCGATCGGGATCGGTGTCGCAATCGCCTGCATCATCTTCATCATCGCGACGATGACGACAAATGTGGCAGCCAAGCTCCTGCCCATGAGCGACGAATATCTGCAAGTCATGATCCCGGTAGCTCCGGACGGAGGGGAACCGCTCGGCCTTACCTCACTTAGGCATGATATTAACGAGAAGACAATCTCGGTTACCGGATCGGTGATAAATCGCAGCAACGAAACGATGGACGGTATCATCGCCGTCGTTGAAATGCAGGACACGACCGGCCGTTTCCCGCAAACTCAAGCGATCCCGCTCATGCCGCAGACCTTGCCGCCTCAAGCCACAGGAACCTTCATGGCTATGGCTACGCTGCAAGAAAATCCAGGCGGCTATATCGTGAAGTTTCGGTTTGCTGACGGCCCATTCATACCGCACAAGGATGAACGCGGACCCGCGATCAGCATTACACCGCAACCAATACCAAAATGAGCCACAGAAGGGCGCAAAAGGCTCATAGAGTCTTATCTGTTTTTTGCGCTTTTTTGTGGCTGACCTTTCCTCGCGTTGAGCCTCTTCGATTTGAAGTGACGACCAGTCTGCCGCCGGCGTCCGGCCGGCTTTTCGTGATCCTTTCCAAGTCGGATCGTCCCGAGCCGCGCACAAGAATTGGTGAAACCGGTTTGAATGCCCCGCCAATCCTTGGTCGAGACATCAAGAATTTCGGCCCCGGTGTTTCTGCAACGATCGACAGGACGGCCGTAACCTTTCCGATCGCAAATCTCGATGCCCTTCCGGCGGGCGATTATTATGTGCAGGCACTATTCGATTCCAATGTCGATCTGAGTTCCGTCAATGCTCCGGGTAACCGATACAGTGATGTTCAACGCGTCCACCTGGACCCTCGATCAGGCGGCACAATCAGGCTTTCTCTGACGAAGACGATTCCCGCGGAACAACTGCCTTCGGACGACCAATACATAAAGTACGTGAGAATCCAATCCGATCTCCTGACGCGGTTTCATAAACGACCGATCTATCTACGCGCCGGCGTGATTCTCCCGAAGGATTACGGCGTCGCCAATCGCCGATGGCCCCTGCGTGTGCATACCGGCGGATATGGCACACGGTATACCGCCGTTCGCGGTTTGATGGCGCCCAATTCGGAGTTTCGGCGGATGTGGCTTGCTGATGACACACCTCGATTCATCTTCCTTCAACTCGACGGCGATGGACCGTATGGTGATTCGTATCAAGTGAATTCGGATAACAGCGGGCCTTATGGTGATGCCATCACGCGCGAACTCATTCCTTACGTTGAAAAGAATTTTCATGCGCTTGGGGAACCATATGCGCGCGTGCTGGATGGCGGATCGACGGGTGGGTGGGTGTCGCTCGCGCTCAAAATCTTCTATCCGGATTTCTTCAATGCCGTCTGGTCATCCTGCCCGGACGGTGTCGACTTTCGCGCTTTTCAGATCATTGACATTTACAACGATCAGAATGCTTACTTCGACAAAAGCGGGGTCGAGCGTCCCAGCAAGCGCGATAACAATGGAAAAGTGGAATTCACCATACGGCATGAGTGCCAAATGGAAAATGTCATGGGCGCGGGCGACAGTTGGACGATGTCGGGTCAACAATGGGGCGCTTGGAATGCTACGTACGGGCCTCGCGGCTCCGACGGACGACCGGTACCGCTCTGGGATGCGAAGACGGGTGTCATTAATAAAGCTGTCGTGGATCACTGGAAGAAGTACGACCTACGGATGATTCTCGAGGAAAACTGGAAAACTCTTGGACCGAAGTTGCGCGGGAAAATTCACATTTCTGTCGGAGAAGCTGACGACTACTACTTGAACAATGCGGTCCACTTGCTCGACGACTTTTTGAAACGAGCCAACCCGTCGGCCGAGGCGCGAATCACGTACGGCCCAGGAAAAGGCCACTGCTGGAGCAGCATTTCAGAAGCCCAGATGATGACTGAGATGGCCGTTGCCGTCGAGCAAGCGAACCCACGCTTGCCTCGCTGGCAAGAGCAGAAAAGTGGAACGGGGGCTCGCCTTCGAGGCGTAAGCGCCGTTAACGAGAACGTCGCGTGGGCGAGCGGCAGTAATGGGACCGTCGTTAGAACGGTCGACGGAGGGGGGCACTGGCAGGTTTCTGTCATTCCAGGAGCGGCGGATTTGGATTTTCGTGACGTGCACGGTGTTGATGCCAAAACGGCGTATGTGCTGAGCGCGGGCGAAGGGGAAAAGTCACGTATCTACAAGACCACTGACGGAGGAACAGCCTGGAGTCTGCAGTTTACCAATCATGAACCGAAAGGATTCTTCGACGCGTTTGCGTTTTGGGATGCGAATCACGGTATCGCCTTCAGCGATCCTGTCGACGGCCGGTTCCTGGTGATTCGCACAGCCGATGGCGGCGCGACCTGGAAGGAAATTCCACGGGCGAACATGCCGGGCGCCCTTCCGGACGAGGCGGCGTTTGCAGCAAGCGGCAGCAGCATCGCAGTCTCCGGTAAGGATCATGTATGGATCGCAACCGGTGGTTCTGCAGCGCGGGTCCTCCATTCAAGCGATCGCGGCCTGACCTGGTCCGTCGCGATTACTCCGATCACCAGCGGCAATTCGTCGGCAGGAATTTTTTCCATCTACGCGGCGTCTCCCGAATTGCTCTTTGTCGTTGGCGGCGACTATCAAAAAGAGAACGAATCGAGCTTGAATGTTGCCAGGAGCGTCGACGGAGGAAGGACGTGGTTGCCCGGTCCACAATTACCGGGCTATCGTTCGGCAATCGCGGCTGTTCGCAGCGAAGACGCCGTCTACATTGCGGTTGGTCCATCAGGTACGGATTTCTTACGCGCGTCCAGCGGTTCATGGATCAACATCGGAACCGTCGGCTATGATGCCGTTGGTTTTCTGCCGAATATACCGACGGGCTGGGCCGTCGGCCAGGGCGGACGGATCGCAAGATGGGATGGTGTTCCCTAATTAATTGAACATGAAGCGCATTTGCATCTTCTGTGGCTCCAGCACCGGTACGCGCTCGGAATATGCTGAAACAGCCCGCGCGATGGGTCAGGCGCTGCTCCGACGCGGTATTGGTCTCGTCTACGGCGGCGGTTGCGTCGGTTTAATGGGCATCGTCGCGGATGCGGTAATGGGTGGCGGCGGTGAAGTGGTCGGTGTCATTCCCGAGGCTTTGGTCACGAGGGAACTTGCACATGGCGACATTACTCAGCTGATTGTCGTGCATTCCATGCACGAGAGAAAAGCGAAGATGGCCGAACTGTCCGACGCATTTATCGCGCTGCCGGGCGGGTACGGAACATTCGAAGAATTTTGCGAGATCTTGACATGGGCGCAGCTTGGGCTGCATCGCAAACCATGTGGGATCTTGAACGTCAATGATTACTACGAACCGCTGCTGAGACTATTTGACAACGCTGTTGCGGAAGGTTTCCTGCGGCCCGCAAATCGGGGGCTTGTGATCGAGGAAACAGATCCCAGCCGATTACTGGATGTGCTCGTAGATTACACTCCTCCGCAGACAGAAAAATGGATTCGCCGCGATGAGTCCTAGAGCGCTATTAACATTGACTCTGTTGTCCGACCGATATGCGATCTGCCGGCTCGACGCAAATGCTGACGTCCCGCCCTGGTCTGCCACTGGGCAGTTTGTCTCTATCTCGAGGACACCGGATGAGGTGTCCGTCGTTTGTCCCGAAGCGAACCTTCCTTACGGCGTCGCGTGCGAGTCTGGATGGCGCATCTTGAAGTGCGAGGGTCCCCTGGACTATAGCCTTCCGGGCATCATCGCATCCTTGGCTGAGCCGCTCGCCGATGCCGGCGTTCCGATATTCCCAATCGCGACGTACGACACGGATTACATCTTGGTTAAGGAGCAGCATTTGGAAACGGCCATCAATGCGCTTACCGGCTATGGACACGCCGTCAGTGTCTGACCTGCCGAAGCTCTATGGTGAGTTAGCCTCGTGGTTTCACCTGTTATCTTCCCCGTCCGATTACGCCGAAGAAGCCGAGTTCGCACGCAACTTAATAGTTGAGGCCGGTTCAACGCAGCCCAGTTCTGTCCTGGAACTGGGATCAGGCGGAGGAAACAACGCATCTCATCTGAAAGCCCACTTCCAAATGACGCTGGTTGATATTTCTCCAGGGATGCTCGAGTTGAGTCAAAGCCTGAACCCTGAGTGTGAGCACATTCGAGGCGACATGAAGTCGATACGACTCGGGCGAACCTTCGATGCCGTATTCATTCACGACGCAATCATGTACATGAGGAGCGAAGACGATCTTCGTTTCGCTCTGGAAACTGCATTCATCCACTGCAAGCCCGGAGGTGTCCTGCTGGTGATGCCGGACATGCTTAAGGAGACATTCGTTTCACTCACAACGCATGGTGGACATAACAGCCAAACGAGCGACCGCCGCGCCATCCGCTACATCGAATGGACGTTCGATCCCGACCCCACCGACACGACTTATACCGTGGATTTTGCCTACTTGCTTCGAGAAGGGCATCAGCCGGTCCGTTTTGTGCACGACACACACGTTTTCGGCATTTTTCCTCGCGAGACCTGGTGCCATCTCCTCCGTTCAGCAGGCTTCGACCCCCGCGTCGTATCGGATCCATGGGGACGCGAAGTATTCGTCAGCCGCAAACTGTAGGCGTTGGCTTTATATTCCCCTCCTCACGAGGAGGGGAATGCGCTAATCCAGACACGGGGCGGCGGTCGGATTTCACATTTCGGATTTACCCCAGTCCTCGGAGGCTCGCGTAAAGGCGTAGCTGTTCGCTTCTCTTTCTGACGTAGAATCGACTTTATGATCATCAAACCACTTGGAATTCCATGGGAGACGGCTGACCCATTTCTATTTTGCATGTATCACAACGACGCCTATCCCGCCGGCAACGAAAAGCTTGGGCCTGCGGCTTCGCTCGCGGGCAGGCATATTGGTCAGGACTTTGAGGGCAAAGGAGGATGGCGGATGTATCACGGCCAGAGCGTGCCGGGATTCCCGCAGCATCCCCATCGCGGTTTCGAAACGGTGACCATCATGCGTCACGGTTTCATCGACCATTCCGACTCACTCGGAGCGATCGCGCGATTCGGTCCGGGCGACGTTCAGTGGCTCACGGCGGGTCGAGGCATCGTGCACTGTGAGATGTTTCCTCTGCTGAGTCCCGACAAACCGAACCCGCTCGAACTTTTCCAGATCTGGTTAAATCTACCGCGCTCCGGGAAAATGGTTGACCCACACTTTTCAATGCTCTGGCGTGGAAACATTCCAACGCAGGTGGTTGATGGAACGCAGATCACGGTCGTCGCCGGAACGGTCGGAGGAATTCAGGCGCCGCCCGCACCGCCGAAGTCATGGGCAGCGTTCGCGGATGGGGACGTCGCCATATGGACGATCAAAATGGCGCCGCATGCGCGATGGACAATACCCGCAGTGGTGGCGGGCACGAATCGCACGCTTTATTTTTTCCGGGGCAGTTCCGTGAAAATCGGCAGCGAATCGCTGGCGCGCCATGCGGCCGTCGAGCTAGACAAGGGAATCGAGGTTGATCTGGAAAACGGGCCGGAGGAAAGCGAATTCCTGTTTCTACAGGGGCGGCCGATCGGTGAGCCGGTAGTGCAGTATGGGCCGTTTGTGATGACATCGCGCGATGAAATCCATCAGGCCTTCCGCGATTATCAGCTTACCGGTTTTGGCGGCTGGCCGTGGCCTTCGGATGAGCCGGTTTTCCCGCGCACCGAAGGCCGTTTCGCGAGACATGCGGATGGACATATGGAGCGTCCGGCTTAAAGACAATTCCGGAACGGTTACGTAATTACCTAAATTCGATCAATCGCCCTCTGAAGAATTTAGGTAATTACGCAACCGTTCCGGAATTGTCTTCCTAACGGCTAATCTCGTTCCGGATAATCTTCCCGCCCTTCATCACAAACTTGACCCGTTGAAGCTCGCTGATGTCTGCGAGCGGGTCGCCTGAAACGGCGATGAGATCGGCGTACTTGCCTTTATCTATCGAGCCGACTCGATCCGTCCATCCCATGATCTCGGCGTTGTTGACGGTGCCGGCTTGAATGGCTCTCGCCGGACTCATGTGGGCGCGCTTAACCAATGCCTCAAAATCGAGCGCCTGTGTTCCATGGGCGTACGTCGATCCGTCGGCGCCGCTACCCATCATCACCTTCATTCCTTTGGTAGCGGCTGCCAAAGTCACAGCCTTTTCAAAAATGGGGATCATGCGGTATTTGCCGCCGGTGCTCTTATTGTCGCTGTCGTCCATGTAAGGCTCGAGA
>DATFXZ010000477.1:0-7734 GCA_035315305.1 Terriglobia bacterium
ATCGCGCGATCTCCGCAATCGATACATCTCCGGACGTGATTTTGAGATCAAGCGTGGGCGATGCGCCCATCGTATTGACGGAACCGGCAAGCGACACGGGTGTCTGCCCGAAGTGAAGCGTTGCGCTGTTGATTTTCACAATGCCGGTGTCCGGGTTATCGGCTATGTTGAAATCGGCTGTTATGGGAAAACCGAGATCGACATTATTGAATCTCCCGCGATCCAGCGTGAGCTTGCCCACGGCAGTAACGTTTCCCGAGTTGCTCTCCAGCCGGCTTTCGCCGGAGAAAAAGCCGCCAGATGTCGACAACGCTTCCGCTTCGATAAACTTCTTGAGACCGTCCAATCCGACCTGATTCAGAGTGAGGTTTGCCTGAAACGGTGTGACTGCCGGATTCGCTTCGACGATTGGTCCACCCATTCCTTTAACGCGGATTTCCTGCTGGCGTTCACCCTGGATGTGTGCTGCAAGATCGAACGAGAAAGGCTGACCTGGTGTGTAGTTGAGAAGCGTCAGATCGATGTGATCGTAGACCGTCCGCGAGCGGTTTTGCTGAAGATTTGTAACCGCCACCTGGCCATCAACAATGGTCAGCTTGTCCAATGCAAACTGCCTGCCCGGACCCCCAGCCGCGGATGCGTTTGTGGGGGCGCCACCGGATGACGGGCCGAGCGTTGAGAAATTCCAGGCGCCGTCTTTGTTCTTCACCAATTCGACAGTCGGACGCCTCAACGCCACAGAATTGACCTGAATGCTTCCGCGAATTAGCGACGGCAGACTAACCTGCACGTTCAGATTTTCGGCGCGCAGGAAATTTGCCGACCCGAATCGCGGATCTTCGGCAATCACCGGGTCTGCAACCTGAAAGCGGAGAGGCAGCAACCCCAATTGCATTCGGCCCAGCGTCACCTTCCTTCCGAGTTGCTGTTCGAGTTGTGCTTGAATCGTCCCGCGATAGTGGTTCACATCAAACAAAAACCAGGCTATTGCCAATACGATCACCAGAATTCCAGCGATCACTCCAACGACAACGGCTATTTTTTTCATATTCTTCCTATCAGTTTGGCCCCAAATTGTTTACCAGATAACTTATGAGTTTAAGACGCTTTCCGCACGGATATTCGTTTGGTCCAATTCATCCATAAAATCCGAGCGGCCGCAACAGTCGGAATCGACAGGAAAATTCCAAGCACACCTGCAACTGCACCGCCGACGAGAATCGCAAAGATGGCCAGAAGAGGATGAAGATCGAGTTCTTTACCCATGACGTGCGGCGTGTTCACATAATCCTGGACGCCGCGCCAGGCGAGCCAGAACGCGATGAGCACGAGCCAATGGGGATATCCTGTCAAGAATGCGATGGTAACGAATATGGCGAGTGTGAGCAATGGGCCCACGAAAGGAAGGAACTCGAGCACACCGCCAATGGCAGCGACAGCCAATGCATAGGGCAGACCCACGATCAACAGAAACGTGCCATAAGCAACGAAAGCGAAAAATGAAAGCAGCAATTGGGCCCGGACATATTGTCCGAGCATCGTGTCGAGGTCGTCCATGACGCTTTCGAAAAATGCTCGATTACGGGACGCACTGATCAGGTCCACCACCGAACTTCGCAGCTTCGTCCGATCTTTCAGAAAGAACACCGCCAGTACCGGCACCAGCAAAATCGAGGGCAGGTTCGACCCAAGTTGCTCCAGACGCAACGTCACGTCGTGTACGTATCGCGCGATATCGCTTTGGTGGCTAACCAACCACTGTTGAATGCGCACCTGATTCTGAGAGCTCCAGCCATGCTGGCCCCCAAATTCTCGCGCGATGTTTCCGGATTTCACGTTCTCGAGCAGACCTGGCAAGGTCTCGGAAAGGCGCTGCCCCTGCTGAATGATGCTGGGACCTACGGTTGCTCCAAAAATCAGCAACCCGCCAAACATGGCAAGGTAAGTCACCGCGACTGCCTTTCCTCGCGATAGGCGCCACCACGACTCAAAGCGCTGGATGATTGGCTCAAGAAGCTGAGCAAAGAAAAGTGCAAATATGAAAGCGATCACGGGCAAACGGGCTAACCATAAGAGGGCCAACACACCCGCAAAGGTGAGAATCGTGAACAGAATGGAAACTGTTCGGCGATCCAGGAATGCCATAGTCCCGTCGGTGGGATCTGCACTTTTGCAGCCAAAGCCGTCGACATGTACGCCGGGTGTCGAGGTGCACTCCGTCCGGGGTGCGGTGATCAAGTATTCAGGGCGTGTTGCCCAACTCCAGGATGGTGTGTGAGCACACCATCTCGAATTGGAGCGGAGCAACACGCCCTTCAGTCAAGGCCTCCGGCGTGCCCGCTTAACTTACGCTCTCGGCGCTGTAGCGTGCGATTAGTCCGGTGCGCACGCTATGACGGTATACGTGAACAAAAATCCAGCACGCCAGCACCACGTCGAAGATCGCGAGACTCGTCCCGACGATCAACTCGGGCACTGACGCCGCACCACCTGCCACAATCGCGCGTACATTTTCAAAAACGTACGATGGCGGCAGCAGCAGACAGATGTATTGCATCCAGTGTGGAAGCGTCGAGATGGGATAGAACACTCCAGCGAATGGCGACACCAGGGCGGGCACGGGCCAAATAAACCACTCGGATGCTGGGCCGAACCGAAGTACCACGGCCGCCCCAAGAATTCCCAGCGCAATTCCAAACAGAAAGAGCACGAGCAGAAATAGAATCAAGGCGAGCCCGTACGCCAGGAATGACAACCCAAAAATCGTGGTGGCTAGAACCAGCATCACGACGAGCCCTACCGAACTCGTAGCGATGCTTGATAGAACTAGCCCGCTGACATATTCCGAAATCGAGAGCGGCGAGGCGAAGATATTCAGGAAATTGCGCGACCAAACATCTTCCATGAACGCCATCGTCACGCCGTGCATGACGCGCGTGAAGAAATCCCAAAGCAGGACCGCTCCTAGAAAGACCGGGACGAAATCAAACGCTGCAGAACTTACTGCATTCAGGTACTTCGTGATGAATCCCCAAAGGACCATATCGATCGCCACCCAGGCGAACAACGGCAATACGCGCGCGGGACTGCCGCTCACGAGATAAAGATGTCGCAAAACGATCGCGGTAGTCCGACTGGCCGTCATTCGCGTGCCACCGCAATGAAGAGTTCTTCCAAAGTGTCCATACCGTGCTGCCGCGGCAGTGTTTTAGGATCGCCTTCCAGCAGGATCTTTCCACGCGCAAGAAGCAGCACACGATCACACACATCTTCAACCTCGTACATGTTGTGTGATGTCCAAAGAACTCCGCACTGGCGTTGATTCGCAAACTCGCGGATCTTTGCTCGAATATCTTGCGCCGTGGCCGGATCGAGCGAAGCCGTCGGCTCATCCAGGAGCAGGAGATGCGGCTCGTTCAACATCGCCTTTGCAAGACATAAGCGCGTCTGTTCTCCGGAAGAAAGGACTCCCGCCTTGACGTCTCGAAACCGCTCTAGTTCGAATTCTTTCAGCAAACCGTGAATACGGCCAGGTAAATGGTCGACCGCGTAAATCAATCCGAACACACGAAGGTTCTGATAAACGGTGAGATTGCCGGGAAGAGGAGCATAGACAGCCGCAAAGTTCGTACACTCCAGCGCCTTCGAGCGTTGCTTTGCCACATCGATACTCTCGATGCGAATCGAACCGCTGGTCGGTTCGAGAATACCAAGAATCATGTTGATTGTGGTCGTCTTCCCAGCGCCGTTCGGCCCAAGCAAGCCGACGATCTCGTTCCGGGCTACCTCGAACGAAATGCCGTCCACGGCCATTGTTCCACCGTATTTTTTCGAGAGGGACGACACATTCAGAACGTTTGTCACGGAGTCATCTTAAAGGAGATTTTCAAATTAGTTTGCCGCCGTCCCAACGCGCGGCGACATCCACGTGAATGCCCAGCGCATCAAGCGCGCGCATGACGATGTGATTGACGGCGTCATCGAGAGTTCGAGGATTGTCGTAAAACGCAAGAACGGGAGGTGTGATAACGGCTCCCATCCGCGAAAGCTTCAACATATTCTCCAGGTGAATATCGCTGAGCGGGGCTTCCCTCACCATGAGTACCAGCTTCCGGCGTTCCTTGAGAATTACGTCGGCAGCTCGATGGACAAGGTTATCTCCGTGGCCTTGCGCGATTGCGGCAAGCGTCCGCACACTGCAGGGAGCAATGATCATTCCATCCGTAACAAACGAACCACTGGAAATCGGGGCACCGTGATCCGATTCCGAATACGCATGCGTCGCGAGTGATTTGACGTACTCCACAGTATGCGGCGTTTCTTGAATCAGGGTTCGCGCACCCCACTTGCTCAAGACGAGGTGAGTCTCGACGCCTGAGTCATTCAAAACCTGGAGAGTGCGTACACCTATCACCGTGCCGGTCGCGCCCGTAATTCCCACAACGATTCGCATGGACTACTCCCGTGATGTCTTCTGCACGTCGGCTTCGGTGCACTTCCCAAAGATGCAGCGATTATTTTCTTCGCAGACGAATTCAAAAATCTTCCAGGTGGGATGAAGTTTCATTTCGAAGTCCTGGGACCAGGGAGCCGTGAAGATTCTAGGATCGTCGATGGTGACCTGGTAAGACACCGTGGTCGGATCGACGTACCGAAGGCGTTCGGTCACATGTATTTGGTCGCTGTGAATTCGCAGCTGGTCGGGCTTGGAATCATGAGTCGCATCGAGCATCCATTCCTTCAAACTGATGGTATCGATCACAAGAGTGTCGCCTTCCCACTTTGCCACCGAGTCGCCCATCCAGGTCTGCTCGACATCCTTCTTATGTGGTCGGCCATCGGTGGGAATCACGCGGAAGAAATGCATGTACTCGTACAAGACCACGATTTGAGTGGGCGTCTGAATCCATTGCTGAGCATACGGAGACAAAATTTGCCGCGTCAGGCCGTTCGGCAAACAACCCGCTGTGGGATCGTCTTTGATCGGATCACGGGTGGCCGGTCGATTCATGAAGGCATCGCCGCCCGGCTTGAACGGACTCATCTTTGCCGTGTCGTATGTCGTAACGCGCGGCGTATCCGTATCGCCGGGGCCGACGCGATGAGTAAACCCAGGACCCGCCCATACGCCAGTGAAATTAGGTCGCCCCTCAGGCGTTCGCGGAATGGTTTGTCCGTGCAGGAGCGCAGGCATCAAAGCGAGGATCGCAAATGCGTAGAAACCACAAAGACACAAAGACACGGGGGGGCCGAAGCAATCGAAGATGATTCGGGGACAGACAACGAAATTAAAAAACGAATTTCGATGTCTGTCCCCCGATTGCTCCGGCCCCCCCGTGTCTTTGTGTCTTTGTGGTTCCTGCATACTTACTCTCGCGGAGCAACGTCCTCCGCAGAGCCGGCAAAAACTTTTCGGCCGTCGGCAAACGTGACATTGCCGCCCGAACCATTGTTGGAACCATCTTTGGCCCGAAAGCCCTCGACCTTGATAACATCACCAACTTTTAAGACGTCCTTTGTGATTCCTCTCCTGGCCAACATGCCTGGAGGTCCACCGGAGAACCCCCACGTTGTAACTTTCCCACTCTCGTCTTTAACCTCGACGTAGAACCAAATGTGCGGGTTCTGCCACTCCACTTTCTTCACCACTCCGGTCACGGTCACCGGTTTTGTGGCGTCGTATTCCGCCGAAAATGAATGGTGCGAAAACGCAGCCCCTGCGAATAGGAACAGAGCGCCGAATAAGAAGGGAATGATTTTCATGCTGAACTCCACATCGCTACATCTCGTTATGGACGATCTTGCCGTCAACCACCGTAAGGACCGAGCGGATCTGTTTGATCTCCTCGTCCTTCACGCTGAAATAATCCTTGTTGAGAACAGCCAGATCCGCCAATTTACCAGGTTCAATCGAGCCGATCTTATTTTCCAACCGTAGAAACCAACTGTTTCCGCGCGTGAAAAGCCGAAGAGCTTCCTGCCGTGTGATCTGCTGGTCGCCGTTCACTCGCGCGCCGAATGAATTCAGACCCGTCGTCGCGAAGTAGATTTGGAGCCATGGATTCAGCGGTGCTATATGCACTCCGTCGCCGTGAATGCCAACCTGAATGCCGTGATCGACAATCGTTCGGAACGGCGCACCCACGACCACTTTAGGATCATTCGATGTGACCCAACGGAATGCGGCCATCTGCACACCGCAACCGAGCCGTTGTAGGCGTGTCAGCAGATCCGTGTTCACGACCGGAACGTGATGGACCATCCATCTTAAATTGGTAATGTCGAATTCCTTATTGACGGCTTCATACGCTTCGACCACTTGCGTCAGGTCGGCCAGACTGCCCACGCTGTTTTCGTTGCGCCACCCCGCCTGCCCAACAAGGCGCTGCGCCTCTCGCCATACGGCGCCGCTGGCGAGAGGAGCAGCCCACTCGCCGATTGCGCCGGTCATCATCATGTCGTCGCCGAAGAACTGGAATTGGTTTCGCAGGCGCTCCTTCAGTTCCGGTAACTCCGGATCATTTTGATTCTGCAGAAAATTCATCTGCAAGCGGATGATCGTGCGGCCCTCGCGATGCAGGGCAAGCCACGAATCGTACATTCGATATTGATCGAGATTCGAGAGAATCTGAATCGGATGCAGCGGTCCCGGCGTGGGAAACAACACCTGATCGAGATGCGCCGTCAGCCCCACGCTGGCCGAATATTTCATCGCGTCCATCGTGCTTCGCTTTTTGTCCTCGAATGTCTGCATTCGGCGCAGGTAGTACAGCGCAGAAGCCGACGGACCACCGCCCGTGAACCCGGCGGCCGCAATGGCGCCAGTCTCGCCGACACGCACCGGCACAATATTCGGATGAACCTTCGGACCGGCATCAGCGGCGTCGAAGAACTGCTTGCCGAGAGTATTCGTCACTGCCGGACCGGTGAACCGTTCATACAACAATACCGGCCGGTCGGAAACCGCATCATCGAGTTCTTTCCTGGTTGGATGGCGATGCTCCGCCCACTGATTCGGATGCCATCCGCCCATGGAGGTGATCCACTGGCCTTCCGGCACTTCACGACGTCGCGCCGCCAGCGTTTCCTGAATTTCGCGAATGGAAGTCGTGTTTTCCAGGATTGTGTGGTAGCCGGGACGATTCGCGAGGCTCACACTATGGATATGTCCTTCGATGATCCCCGGAATGACGGTGCGGCCTTTCAAGTCGATAACGCGAGTGCCTGCGGTCGACCGAGGAGCCGCGTCAGAAACCGTCACGAACCGTCCATTCCGAATAGTCACAGATCTTACGATCGTGTTTTTCGCATCCATGGTGTGAATGCGGCCATTCGTGAGCGTGAGGTCCTGTCCAGACGCAGGCGCTCCGCCGGAAACCTGAGCGGACATGAGCTCCAACGGCCCAGTGACCGTTGCTACTGCGGCTCCCGCAGTCGTCCCGAGAAAGTTTCGGCGAGACAGTGGCCGCTTGTTGTTGTTCTTCTGCGCCACGACTTCAATCTCCTTCGTATGGAAAGCGCTGAATCGCTTTCACGCAATCGCTGAGCGCTTGCAGAAGCGTCTGCCCCCACCCGCTGGGTGTGTACGGAACAGTCCTCTGATTAGTCTGTCTGTCGGCCTCGGCATAGAACCGCATGGACAAATGATTCGGAGTTGCGTACTCCTTCACCGTAATCCGAAACTCGATAATCTCATCGCCTTGCCTCTTGTTAATCGAAAAGAAGTGAAGGTGT
>DATFXZ010000478.1:0-3665 GCA_035315305.1 Terriglobia bacterium
ATACGGCCCTGGCGTTTTCTTTAGCACGGGCATTTCGATCGGAAGCTTTCTCGGCGGCGGTTGGGGCGGCTGGAATAGCTGGGGTTGGTATCCCGGCTGGCGCAATCGCACAATCGTCGTCAACAATACTTTCATTCAGCGGTACCACTTCAATACGGCTTACGTGGCGAACCGGTACGGCGCTTCCGTGTGGTCCCATAACACTTATCATCGCCAGGGCGTTGTGTATTCGAGCCCAGCCGTAAGCCAGCATTATCGCGGTGCTATCTGGCAAGATTCGAGACAGCGTCATGTACCGAATCCAGCGCCGGGACCGACGCGCTCATTCGTTCCGACTCGGCCCTCCGGGCAGGTAGGCGTACCGAGAGTCGCTCCAGATTCAGGTCCACGGACAGCACCAACGCCCAGACAAGGAATCACGAATCGGGCGTTCGTGCCATCCGGAAGACAGCAATGGGATCGTGGAGACTCTGGTTTTAACAGGAATCGATCGGCAGTCCCGTCAGCCCGTCCAGCGATGCCATCGCAACGACACGAAGCACCCGCATTTAGAGGAGCGCAGGGAGGCGGCCATGATCGAGGAGGCCAAGGTGGAGGCGGTCATGCTCGGGGTGGCCACGGAGGTGGAAAACCGCGTAGAGACTAGAAGAGGCGCAACGGCAACGGCGCCCAGGCCTTGATGTTACGCTAGATTCTCAACCCCATCAGGATTGCAGTGCTCGCAGGATCCGATCATGTGCTGAGCTTTGCGCAAAACTGTCTGTCAGAACCACGACCTGTTGTTCGGGGGTTGGATCAAAGAAATCGCGTGTACCCCACGAGCACCGAACCTTTCCCGTTATAATCCTGCGTGCTCCGGATACTGACAGAGGTAACGAGCACGGCCTACCTTTTCCTTGCCTCACGCTACTTGACCTCCGATAATCGCTGCGTCGACAGGAGGTTGCTTGTGCTCAGGCGCATAGGAGTCGCACTCGCGGCCGCCATGCTTCTTCTGCCATTGACAGTCGTGGCCCAGAAGGGTGGGCGGCCGCGATCGTCCTCGTCTCGATCCTCATCGAAAAGCACATCATCGAAACCGAGAAGCACGTCGACCAGATCGCGGAAGTCATCTATTCCGACAAAATCCAGCGTCGCCAAACGAAGTAGCAACGGCAAGATCAAGCGCAGCTCCTCTGCAGGTCCCGAGTTCATGCGGCGAACCGGTTACCCGAAAGGGCGGAAAGGCTACGTCGTGGATCACATCGTTCCGCTCGAATGTGGCGGCGCTGACGATCCTTCTAATATGCAGTGGCAGACGGTGCAGCAGGCGAAGATCAAGGACAGATCGGAACGAAACTGTCGCCGGGAGTAAAAATGTGAATGGCACCTTCAACAGTCTTCCTCCGGCTTTGCCGTACACCCGATCACTCAAATACCGCAGACTTTCCAACCGGATCCGTTCATCCGCCGAGGCCAGCAAGCCCATCCAGCATTTCTTCTCGTCGACGGCCGAGAGGATTTCATTGGCCACGCTCTGCCTCACGATTCGTTTCTGGCCCTTCGAGCCCCGCGGACGTCCAGCACCTGGCCTTGCTCCCCCATGCGCCATATCGGTTCTCCTTCATTCCTTCGGCGAAACGTGACTAGACGTGACCAGACACGCAGGAACCCCTAAACCATTGACAGGCAAGGATGACCCCTCGGATTGAAGATTCAGGCGTCGACATCTGGTGCTTCCCTGGATTCCGGCTTCGGAGCGTTCGGATCACAGTTGCAGTAACCGCCCACGTTGGGTTATCACTCATAAAGCTGTCTCGCCCGCCCATAAGCATTACCTATTAATGATCCACGAGTGATAAACACGAGTTTTGTCGCGTCAGTTTATCTCTTTTTTGGAAAAGTTGATTGTTTCTTTCAAGAAGGCCCGGATACAGAAGCTGTGAGCGGTCTATCCTTTCGTGTTCGTTTTAGGCATCTTCGCCGAGTCTCGCCGTCGTTTTCACTTGATGCGTTTACCTCGAAAGTTTTCACTCCCTCCCTGTGGGAGTTCGGCTGATATGAGGAATGGCCCTTTGGGTCTAGCATTCAACTTACATGCTTTCGTAGGCATTAGGTCCCGGTGGGCCGTTCGGCAAGCGCAAGTACAGCTTAAGCGAGGAGGAATTTATGTCAGCGAATCCTAGATCGCGTTTTGGCATTCTGTCTGCCGAAGTTCTTGCCGCCAGCGAGGTTCTTCCGCTCATCGACACGATGACCCTCGATGAAATGATCACTGTCGTCGGTAAATTGCGATCCCTTGAAGTCATCTTGCTGGAACACATCATGCACTTCGATAAATGGCACCCGCACCACAAGATTGTCGCTGGGGTACAGGAGCTGACGGAGCGACCGGGCGACGAGTTGCTTGACGCCAAGGAAGCTTCACGTCGGATGGGTTATTCAACACGCTGGCTGTACAATAACGCCGACTCGCTACCATTCACGATTCGACAAAAGAGCGGCAGGCTGCGTTTCAGCAAGCACGGCCTTGAAACCTATTTAAGAAACCACCGAAAACAGGTCTGATGCACAAAAGTGCACACAAATGCACAATGCGTACCTTGTGAGGCTGTACAAAAGATGGCATGCTGCGCGTCCATGCACAGCCTTCGACAAGGAAATGTTCTTAGAGGCAACCGAGGTTTAAGTAAATGCCACGGTTCAAAATCGGAGAGCGCGTGGCACTGAAAGGCCGTTTGCGCGAAGTGCACAGCGGAGAAGCGATTGGAACGGTTGTTTCTATTGCACCGGACAGTCACGGCAAGACGCCAAGGAAGGCCGCCCAAGAGCGGAAAACACTAATCATCAAAATCAGAGTTAACGTCGGGCAGTTAAAAATGCTACAGGCTGCTGCCGGTCGAGCAAGTTTGGACTTGTCCACCTGGATTCGGACTGTCGCACTTAGGGCAGCGAAAGAGGAGTGACTGGATAAGGCAGCAGCCGATGAGATCTCGCCAATTTCGCACTTCACTTCACGACTTATCAACCCGAAACATAATTTGAAATTTCCTGCGGAAGAATGTTTGGGGCCGACCATGAATTGCGAAATTTCGGACTTCGGTTTTTGACTTCGAGGGTCGAAAGAGCACGTTAGGTTATCGCGCCGAGGCCGGCAAGGTCATGGCGACAGCTAGGCGCGTCATTTCCGAAGACGGCTCAACGTTGACCATTGAATATCAGGGAGAACTGTTGGGCGAGCGCGTTGACTACACCGCTGTCTATGACAAGCAACAATAACCCGTTGAGCTAGATTGGTTAATTTGTTTTCGGAGTGGTCGGCGCGCACGCCGATTAATGGCTACTTACACTGTGACAGAAGGCTCAAACATCCCGGCGCGGTCCATGACAGGATTGCGCAAAATACCGGAAAGGTAGCCAGCCAACGTTTTGTGCAGCGGATCGCGCGACGGAACAAACGGGGAGCTATCGTACTCGAAACAGGCAAAGTTCAGCACCGTCTGGCGCTGCGCGTTACTCAAATCTTCGATGCGCGGCATCTCACCATCATCCGGCTGCGGCGACAGCGGTCATTCGCGAAGCAACGAAGGCCCTGATCTCCTCCACGTCGGAGTAGGGCACGAGAGTGCATCGCGGATGAGTGTTGCCGGTTATGAGGATTGAGATTTTGCTCTCGTTTTCGCGGC
>DATFXZ010000479.1:0-6949 GCA_035315305.1 Terriglobia bacterium
CCCGGAAGGAACGCTGCGCGCGACGGCATGATGAAAGCGCGCGCAGAGCCGTAGGCGAAGAGACACGCATACAGAACATAAATAGAGCCGCCCACAGCTGCATTGAGGGCGAGGCCGATCGCTGCCATAGCGTTGCAGGTCAGCGCGGACATCAGAACATGTTTGCGGTTATGTATGTCCGTAACGTGTCCCGCGAACAACATGAAGAGGACTTGCGGAAAGAACTGCGCCAGTCCGGCGTAACCCAAAGCCATCGCGGAATGCGTCCGTTCGTAGATTTCCCAGCCGATGGCGACCTTCTGCATCTGCCATCCGAGGATCAGGATCATGTTTCCTGTGAAATACCGGCGGAAGGCGGGCAGCCGCCACACGGCGTACGCGTCGTGCTGTTTCATCAAGGCTTGCGTTGTCTTAAGGTTTATCGGAGAGCACAGCCACAATCTCGCATTGTACGAGAGTGTTTCCGGAGAATCCCTGATACAGCATGGTGTGGCGCGCCGGCCGTGAATGCTCGTCCGGAAACATTTTCAGCCATTCTGTGTTTACGGCTTCTTTGAAGGATTTGTCCTTCGCCCACACGACGACCTTAATGATGTCCTCTGCCGAACCACCGGCGGCTGCCATGACCCGACGGATATTTTCGAACATCAGCTTGCATTGGCCTTCGATATCGGGTGGGGTCCTTCGCGTCTCGGGTTCCATTCCGAATATTCCGCTGCTCATCATGAAAGGACCAATCGTGCATCCCATAGGGATCGGGTTCTCATGACGGAGTCCCGGGACTTCAAAGCTGCGACGTTTGCTCACAATAAATTCTCCTTGCGTAAACGGATGCATATGCGCCGGCTTTCGCCGGCGCGGTGTCCAAGAGGACGCTGCATTTTAGCTTAACAGCACCCGGATAATCCTCGGCTCACCTGCAGGCGTCGGGTACAATTTCTCGCCGTGAAATTTCTGAGACAGTTCATCGCTCGGCCGTTCGCAACGGGGGCAATTGCGCCGAGTTCTGTTTTCTTAGCGCGGCGAATGGTTGAAGGTCTCGAACTTGGCAAAGCCGAAGCGGTGCTCGAATATGGTCCGGGCACCGGCGCGTTCACCGCAAGCATTTTGGAACAATTGAAACCCAGGGCGAAGTTCGCGGTAATTGAGACGAATCCGCAATTTGCCGAGGTCTTCAGGATGCGTTACCCGCGCGTGCCGTTGTTTCAGGATTCGGTTGTCAACGCACGGAGGATTTGCGACCGTGCTGGAATATCATCGGTGGACTGCATCGTGTGTGGATTGCCTTGGGCCACTCTCTCCGAATCTATCCAGGTGAAGTGTCTTGAGGAAATGATGCGCGTGCTGAAACCGGGAGGGCGATTCGCGACGTTTGCATACGTCCACGGCTTAGCATTGCGGCCCGCGAAGCGCTTTGCGAATTTACTGGCAAACTACTTCAGCCATGTTTCAAAGAGTCCCGTCGTGTGGCTGAACGTGCCACCTGCCTTCGTCTACAGGTGCCGCCGTTAGCTAATGCCTGTCGAACGTATTTCGCATTGCGGATCGCGTGCCCGCCGGCGTCGTTGTTGAAATAGACGTAAACGTCCAGCCCGGCTGTCAGCCAACGCCGAATTTGTTCGATATCTCGATTCAGCTTTTCCTTAGGATAGCTTCCGCCCGCGGCCGGTCCGTAGTGCCGGCGCACATAAACGAAGTCTGCAGTGACTGGTTCCGTAACATGAGTGTCGCGCCAATCGGCGAAACAGAGTGCGATCCGATACGCACGGAGGATGTCGAATACGGGAGGCACAAGCCAGGTTGCGTCGCGAACTTCGATTACACATGGCACCTTATTGCGGGAACGATCAGCCTTCAAGATGGTAAGGAAAATTTCCAGGCGTTCGAGATCGAGCTTGAAATGCGGTGGCAGCTGAAACAGGACTGGTCCCAGCCGGTTTCCCAGATGTTTCGCGCGCGAAAAGAAAAGATCCAGCGGTCCTTGGGGATCTTTGAGACGCTTGATATGCGTAAGAAAACGACTTGCCTTGACGGCGAAGACAAAGTCCGGTGGAACTTGATTTCGCCAGTTTTGGAACGCTGTTTCGCTCGGCAAGCGGTAAAAGCTGTTATTGATCTCCACCGTACCGAAGTGTTCGGCAAAGAACTTTAGCCAGTCGGACGGCCTCACGTCTCCTGGGTAAAACTCCCCATTCCACCAATGTTTATAATTCCAGCCGCTAGTGCCGATGTACGCTCGGGCCATTGCGAATTTCCCTGCAATTGGTATGGCAAGTGCACCGGGTATGGTGCACGTATGAAAGGGAATACTGTGAATCAAGACATCCTTAAGGGCAAATGGCTTCAAGCAAAGGAAGACGTTCGCAGCTGGTGGGGCCACCTGACAGATGATGATGTGGACGAGATTCAAGGCGACACGGATAGATTTATCCTCAAGCTGCAAGAGCGGTACGGTTATGGCCGCGAACAAGCCGAGCGAGAGTTAAATGATTTTCTTCGCCTCCCGGACAACGAACGCCGACGCATTGCTTAAAACGGCGGCAACGGCGGTTCGCTAAGCGTACCCGGTATTTGGCATCCGCCGTGCAGTTCGAAAAGCTCTTTTCGGAGGAGGTAGGTAATGAAGGTTACGGTGCTCCTAAGAAACGATCACGAGACCCTGAAGGCGCTCTTTAACAAATTCAACAAGTTTTCGAGCGGAAAAAATCAGAACGGAAAGAAGGATCTGTTGAATGAAATTCGTCGCGAGATCCAGGTCCACGCACAAATGGAACGAGAGATCTTTTATCCCGCGCTGAGCGCGACGTCTTCAAGCGAAGCGGCCGTGCTTGTGACCAAGGCGGAGCAGCAGCACCGTTCCGTTGAAAAAATGATTCAGGAATTGAGTTCGATGAGTGGATCAGAGAAGACCTTCGAGACAAAGATGGAGTCGCTGATCAACGCCGTCGTCGAGCACATCCAAATGGAAGAAGAGGAAATTTTTGACGAAGCCCGGAAAAACCTCCCCGAGTATCGGTTGGAAGAATTAGGTCTGGAGATGGAAGACCGTAGAAAGATTCTCGTCTCACTCGCTGCGTAGTACTTTAGGAACCCCAACGACACAGAAACACCGAGAAAGGCCGCATTAAAGATTCCTTGGATGCGGCTTTTCTCTGTGTCTTTGTGGTTCCTTCTTAGGCTTTCGACGTTTTTGCCCAACACCTCAAAACTTCTGCGACACTCCATGCTTGCGCGACGCATCCGCGCGGAATGAACGGCTGTTCTGCGTCGAAGATTTCGCTGACAGAGCCGATGCAGGCTTCCCCAAGATGGGATGAAAACCCAGCCAGGAAGCGACGCGCGCCTTCGAAATCGTCCGGATAGACCCGGAGCCATGCATCGATGAACGGTCCGATAAGCCACGCCCAGACGGTCCCTTGATGATATGCGGCATCACGCGATCGCAGGTCGCCATAGTATTGGGCCTTGTAATCGGGGTTACCGGGGCCAAGGCTGCGTAATCCGTAGGGTGTCACGAGCCATTTTTGTACGCAGTCCAACACCTGCTTCCAACGCGTCGGTTCAAGGATCGGATACGATAGAGAAAACGTGAACAGTTGATTCGGTCGCAATGAAATGTCATCGCCGCTCTCGCCATCAACAACGTCGTATACGTAGCCGCCGTCGTGGTACCAGAAACGTTTGTTGAACGAGTCGTACGCACGCATCGCAAGCTCGCTGTATTTGGCCGCATCGTGGTCGCCTCGCTGTTCGCGAACCCAGTTTTCGATCAGTCGGAGCGCGTTATACCAGAGAGCGTTAATCTCAACGGCTTTTCCCCGGCGAGGTGTGACCACCCAGTCGCCGACTTTCGCATCCATCCATGTGAGCTGGTACGCCTCTTCGCCTTGGCGTAATAATCCATCTGCCGGATCGACGCCGATTCCGAATCGAGTTCCGCGAACGTGGTGCTCGACAATATCCATGAGCTTCGGTAGCAACTGCGCCAGTGTCTCGCGATCGCCTGTTGCTGCAAGATATTTTTCGATGGCATGGAAGTACCACAACGTGGCATCGGCTGTGTTGTACAAGCCTTTGTTCTCACCTTCGGGAAACATGTTCGGTATCAGACCGTCTTTGATGTAGTGCGCGAAGGTGCGGAGAATGTAACCGGCTTCGAGGTGGCGTCCGGTCGTCAATGTCAGACCTTCAAGACCGATCATCGTGTCGCGTCCCCAGTCCGTAAACCAGTGGTAGCCCGCGATTACCGTGCGAACATCATCACCTGCAGCATGGGCGCGCGCCACATCGCCCATACGGGTGTTGGGTGTGATGATGAACTGGTCCGCCGCGAGAACAAGTTCGACAGGCCAGCCGGATTTCAGTTCGGGCTTTGCAATCTCCACCAGCTTTCGGCGTCTGGTTCGTTCGCGATTAATGGCCTCTTCGGGATCGAGTGCAAGGATGGTTTCCCACGGCTCCGTTGACGCGATAACGGTGAATGTTTCATTCGGTCGAAGCGTGGTTCGTAAATATCCCGGACTCCAGACGGGCCCAGTGGAGTCATAGCCACGGCTTTGCTCGACTCGGTAAAAAATAGTTTTGAATCTCCCGCCTTCGAGTACGAAGCCGGAGTTTGGCCCGTGAAGACGGAACCGAAGCGGCGGAATAGGTGGATCAGTGAAAACCTCATATCTGTCGCCGAAAGCCTGCACTTTATATGCGCTCTGAATCGGCTGCGAAACAGGAGCTTCGTGTTCGCGGAAATGCATCGATGGACGGAGTCGCAGCCGGATTAGTCCCTCATTGCAGCGATAGCGGTACGAGACATGAACGGTATTTTGCAGATGGGGCATCCACAACCGCTTTTCCAGGATGCAACCTCGAATGTTATATCGCCAGACGGGAAGGCCGGCTTCCAGGCGGAATTCGCTGAGGAATTCCGCGGAATGCAGATCGATGTGTTGCTCACTCCATTCTTCGCCGCTGAAATCCACCACAGACTCATCCGGCAATGCGATTTCTTCGCCAAAGTGACTGAGCATTACCATGCGACCCAACGGTGCGGGCAGTGAAGCTATCAGCAACCCGTGATATCGTCGCGTGCACGCTCCTGAAACAGAAGTCGATGCATATCCACCAAGCCCATTCGCAACAAGCCACTCGCGCGTGAGCAACAGAACAGGATCCGGTGACTCGGTTTCCGAGGTCTTCGACCATGGCATCCGATTCTGAATGACCTCTTCAATCGCCAGTTCTTCTTTCATAGGTTTCTTGACTGCATCACTACTGCGCAATGTCCGGGAATCTTCCATGGTCCTTTCCGCATTGGCGGACAACCCGACCCTCCGTATCGAGGATATTCGCTGCACCAAAGCATTTCCCACTGTGCGTCATCTGGAGGCGCAAGCAGCGGTTCTGGCGCGGGACGAAGAGGGAGATCCCGACCTAAATTCACTAGCAGAAGGCGGTCGCCATGCGTGTTACCGAAGAATCGCAGGACAAATGCACTGTCGCCCAATACTGCGCCGTGAATCCAATCCGATCGCTGCGCGTGGAAGACTGGATCGTTTCGCCGAAGTTTCAGAAGGTCCTGATGTAGTGCTACCCAGTGCTTGTTATCGCGACGCTCGGCATGATTGAGTTTACAACGTTCGAATGTCGCCGGGTCTTGAGGCGCGCTTGCCACGAATTCCCCGCGCATACTCGCAATGCTTGGAAATTGCGCGAGAAAATCGGTCCGGCCTTGTTGCACAAGCGCCGCCAGCTCTTTCTTGTGATCTGAAAAATACAGGAATGGGGTCGATGCGCCGTACTCCTGTCCTTGAAAAAGCATGGGCGTGCCCGGACCGAGAAGGAGTAACGCCGTGATCGCTTTGTACTGGCCGAACGCGCTTACTTGGTGCAGGCGTGCGCCGTCAATTGAATTTGCGATCTGGTCGTGATTTTGAATGTAGTTCACGAACGTCCTTGGTGCGAGATCCAGGGCAGACGTGCCGCGGCGCTGGTGATGCCAGGTGTAATACTGACCTTGGAAAAGAAATCCCCACTTGATGGCCGAAATCAACTCCTGTGGACTGCCGCAATAGTCCGAATAATACGCTTCAGTGCGACCCGTCAGTGCGACTCGTGTTGTGTGGTGAAAATCATCGTTCCAGATCGCGTCGAGCCCATAGCCGCCGGCCCCAGGCGAGCGGGCTAATTGGGCACGCTGCGGTTCATTCTCTCCGACAAACACGATCGACCGCTTTCCAGCGGCGCGGCGCGCTTCCTGCGTAATAGACGCGAGAATATGTTCGGGCGAGCTGTCGAACATTTGCTGCGTAGCATCAAGGCGCAACCCATCGAGATGAAACTCTTCAATCCAATAGCATGCGTTCGACAAGAAGAATTCGCGAACTCCGGCAGAATCGTTTGAATCGAAATTGATCGGTTCGCCCCATTCATTCTCATATCGGTTGGTGAAGTAAGCTGGCGAGAATTCCTTCAGGTAATTCCCATCCGGGCCAAGATGGTTGTAAACGACGTCCAGCACAACTCCGAGCCCCACGGCGTGCGCGCGATCAACGAAGGCGCGGAAGTCGTCGGGAGCGCCGTAGAGATGTGTCGGCGCAAATAAATTCACTCCGTCATATCCCCAACCGAAGCGACCGGGAAAGTCGGCGACCGGCATGATCTCCAGTAGTGTGATTCCCAACGCGGCCAATTCCGGCAAGAGTTCCCGTGCGGTGTTCCAAGTTCCTTCTTTGGTGAATGTGCCGATATGCATCTCGTAGAGCACCTGGCCTTCGATGCTCACGCCCGGCCACGAGTCGTCTTTCCATGAATACCAAAACGGACTAACGATCTGTGACGGACCGTGTGGACCTTCGGGCTGAAATCGAGACGCTGGATCGGGAAAAAGATGTGCGGCATCGTCGAGACGAAACCAATATCGCATTCCCGGCTGGGCAAAGCCGACCATGCCTGA
>DATFXZ010000480.1:0-4197 GCA_035315305.1 Terriglobia bacterium
GTGTTCCGAATGTCCCATACAGCGCTGCCCCGGTATTGGTTTGTTCCAGACCGCGTTTGAATTTGGACTTGGCCATTACCCCGCCCCATCTCGGCATCCACGGGCGTCAGCACCAGACGGATTTCACTGACCATGTCTGGATTGATCCTTGTCGTTGAATAGACGCCCGCGGCATAACGGCCATCCTGGACGCTCTGCCCGTTGACGCTGGTATTCACATAGCCGGCACTAATACCGGCAAACGTTGTGAATTCAGGGAAGGGACCGGCGCTCACGCGCGCGCCGCCTAACACGCCAATCAAATCGAGAATGTCATCCCCGACGAGTGGCAGTTCGCGCACCTTATATTCGGGAAGAACGTTGTCGACCGTCGCGCTGGATGTAGTCAGTAGCGCACCGGCATCGACGGTGACCTCAATCGCCGTTGCTACTCCCCCTACCTCCAGGGTGAAGTTAAATCGCTTGGTTTCGCTCGTTCCGAGTGCGATGTTCGTATAGCTGGCCGCTCGAAAACCAGCCAGTTCGGCAGTCAATTTGTATGTGCCGGGTATCAGGCTCGGAATGTTATATGCGCCCGATTCGTTGGTTACCGCACTAGTTGTAACTCCTGTCTCGGTATTGGTTGCTATGATCGACACTCCCGGAATCAATGCCTTCGATGTGTCTTCAACAGTTCCTGTCAGCCCGCCATTTCCCGTTTGGGCCAACACGTTTCCGAACATGCAAACAAACACTAGTGACACAGACACGGCTCTTACCACCAAGAGTCGCTTCATAAGTGATCTCCTCTCAGTCGGCGATTTCAGTTAAGGATTGAATTCCCCTATTTGCTTGAAAAGCTGGAGGCAGTATAGGCATCGAGGTCCAACACGTAAAGAAAAAGTGTGCGTCGGCCATCCACCGCGTAAGTGCCCGTTTCCAGTACAATTTCGGAATGGTATTCACTCAAAAAGTTCGCCCTTGGGGCGCGGTTCTAATAAGCGTCATCGGCTTAGCGGTTGTCACTCTCGCGCAGACCTCGGACAAGATCAAGGCTGGTTACAGCAAGGCGGAGCATCGAATCGTGATGCGCGACGGAGTGAAGCTGTTCACGACGGTATACGCGCCGAAGGACACCTCGCAGTCTTACCCGATTCTAATAACGAGAACGCCGTACAGTGTCGCGCCATATGGTCCGGATGCATACCGCGACAGTCTTGGCCCGAGCTCTGCCTTCATCGACGAGAAATACATTTTCGTCTATCAAGACGTGCGTGGACGCTTCATGTCGGAAGGCAACTTCCAGTGGATGACGCCCTACAAGCCAAACAAATCGGGACCTGCTGATGTCGACGAAAGCACCGATACGTATGACACCATTGAATGGCTTCTGAAAAATATTCCGCACAACAACGGACGTGTCGGCATGTGGGGCATCTCATTTCCCGGCCATTACACCGCGCAAGCCATCATCGATGCGCATCCGGCTTTGAAGGCTGCGTCGCCTCAAGCGCCGATGGGTGACAATTGGTTTGGCGACGATATGCATCACAACGGCGCGTTCTGGCTGCCTCACGCTTTCAATTTCATCTCGCAGTTTGGTCTTCAACCTACCGTGCCTACAATGCAAAACGGTCCCACATTCGTCCACGGCACGCCTGACGGTTACAAGTTCTTTCTCGACATGGGCCCACTCGCCAACGCCAACAATAAGTACCTCCATGGAAAGGTTCGCATTTGGAACGAGTGGATGGAACACGGTGATTACGACAGCTACTGGCAGGCACAGAATATTCCTCAATACTTGACGCACGTTAAGCCCGCCGTGCTGATCGTTGGCGGTTGGTTTGATGCAGAAGATCTTTGGGGACCGCTTCACATCTACAAATCGATCGAGGATCACAACGCGCAGAACTCAAACACGATCGTCATGGGCCCGTGGTTTCACGGCGGTTGGGCGCGCAGCGATGGAGAGTCTTTGGGAAACGTCAGCTTCGGTTCCAAGACGGCTCTCTATTACCGTGAAAACATCGAACTGCCTT
Source organism: Terriglobia bacterium (assembly GCA_035315305.1). GTDB lineage: Bacteria > Acidobacteriota > Terriglobia > 20CM-2-55-15 > 20CM-2-55-15 > 20CM-2-55-15. The sequence goes on from DATFXZ010000480.1 coordinate 2,022, forward strand.
TCTTCAATTACTATCTGAAAGGCAAAGGCTCGTTGAACTTGCCGGAAGCCTACGTTTTCGAAACGGGATCAAACCAATGGCGGAAGTATGATCATTGGCCTCCGCAATCGACAAAACTCGATAGCCTTTATATCGCAGGGAAAGGCAGGCTTGCGTTTCAAGCGCCGCCTGCAAGCGAGACGAAGAAATACGACGAGTACGTTAGCGATCCCGCCCGGCCCGTACCGTTTATCAATCAAGTCAATATCGGTATGACTCGCGAATACATGGTTGATGACCAACGATTCGCCGCAGCGCGTCCGGACGTTCTTGTTTATCAGACTGATGTTTTGACTGAGGACATATCGATTGCAGGGCCGCTCAATGTGGACTTACTCGTCTCGACGAGCGGAACGGATTCGGATTACGTTGTTAAACTCATCGACGTTTTTCCCGACGATGCCCAAGATACACGTTTTGTTGAGGCTGGAGAGCGCTTAGGCGGCTACCAAATGCTGATACGTGGCGAGCCGATGCGGGCGAAGTATCGGAACAGCTGGTCGAAGCCCGAGCCGATGCAGCCGAACATGCCCACGAAAGTGGCGTGGGAAATGCCGGATATCAACCACACTTTTCTGAAGGGGCATCGCATCATGCTTCAAATCCAGAGCAGCTGGTTCCCGCTCGTGGACCGAAATCCGCAGAAGTTTGTGAATATTTACAAAGCAACGGAAGCAGACTTTCAGAAAGCGAGCGAGCGGGTTTATTGGGGGTCGCACTTGACGGTGCGACGGTTGATTGCGGAGCGTCATTAGGGATCAACATCCGATTGTTTCATCACGGGAGGGATCTGACTAATGTTCAATTCTTGATTCCCAATTCCTATCCGAAAACGGCTCACTTTGGCGGTTGCGGTTTTCTCGGATAACAATTGGGAATTGGGCAATTGAACATTGGTCGGATATACTGCGAGCCATTCCTGACAAGGAGGCCATCTTGAGAGGTAGAGTTTCCGTAGCTACGTGTACGGTCTTGTTGCTCTTCGCGGCGATACTGTCGGCGCACCACTCGCCTTCGGCAATTTTCGATATGGGGAAGCGCATTTCGGTGACCGGTACTCTCACGAAAATCGATTGGATCAACCCGCACATCGTGATCGCGATGGAAGCTAAAGGCGACGCCGGAAAAGTCGATCACTGGACATTCGAAAGTAATCCTCCTTCGTGGTACCGCAGTGTCGGTTTGGGACGAGCAGACTTCGCCAAAGCCCTCGGACAGACGGTGACGGTGGAAGGTGTGCGTGCGAAGGACGGCACGTTCTATGGTTATATGCAAAAAATCAAATTGCCTGACGGTACGTCGCTGGAATTGATCAACAGCGCGGAACCGAAGTAGCGGGAGAGAGCATATGCGGAAAGTACTCTTTGGCGTATTCAGTTGCGTGATCCTTTTTCATGGGATAGCGCATGCGCAGCACCCCGACCTGAGCGGCGTTTGGACCTATGCTATCGATCGCGCGCCGGCGGCTCTAAAGAAAGAGGTCAATGGGACGGTAACTGTCCATTCGATCGACCAGAGCGCGCGGCATGGAGATGCGACTGCGGTCCGCGGCGTGCTGCCGTCCACGCCGAAACCTTCCTACAAGCCGGCGTATCAAGCGAGAGTGAAGGAGCTTTCCGACCACGAAAGCAAACTCGACCCCGTGTTCTACTGCGGCAAGCCCGGCGTACCGCGCATCGGTCCTCCGCGAAAAATCGTGCAATTGCGGAATGAGACCATCTTTTTCTATGAAGACATTTCCGGTGATCCTTACCGCATCATTCCCACAGACGGACGGCCGCATCGGGCCAACGCGAACCCCTCGCACTACGGGGATTCCGTCGGCAAGTGGGAAGGAAATGTATTCGTCGTCGAGGTCCGGAATTTTGTGGAGGACACATGGATCGGCGAGGATGGTTATTTGCACAGTCCGGACATGCGCGTTATCGAGCGGCTCTGGAAGGACGGGGAAACCCTCGTATGGCAGGCGACTGTCGAAGATCCGGCCGTGTTAACCACGCCGTGGGTCATGCCACCGCGCGTGATCAAGCCATCAACCGAGCCGTTGGAAGAATCCCCCAAGTGCGTTGAGACGGATGGTTCCAAGCTTTTGAATAATGACCATCATGGTCAACGATAAATCTCTTCCAGGTGTTTG
>DATFXZ010000481.1:0-2301 GCA_035315305.1 Terriglobia bacterium
TCACCGTTCGGCTCAACGATGGTCGCTCCGTCTCTGAGCGCGCTGACGGCGCTCGCGGTTATCCCGGCCGGTTAACCGAGGATGAGTTGCACATCAAATTTCTCGCTTGTGCGCAACGATCGTTGAAGCTTGCCTCACCTAGCAGAGTTCTGGATATACTTCGCACTATCGAAAATATGCCAAGCATCGCGGAATTGACCCACGCTTGCTCGTTTCAGTCTTAAGCTTCAAATGATCATGAAAATAATTCGTCACGATGCCTGAGCACTCGAAGCCCACCGTTCCGGCCGAGATAATTGAACAGAAAAGTTCAGTAACTTGAAATCACAAATTGTGACTTCAAGTTGGGGAGGCGCTCGCCGATCGCGGCCGTATGCCTTTACCGAACAGGGTGTAGCCATGCTCTCCGCAGTGCTTAAGAGCGATCGCGCCGTGGAGGTCTCAATCACCATTATCTGTGTGTTCGTACAACTTCGGCAGTTGCTCGCTACGCACGCCGACCTCCTCCGCCGACTTGATGAAATGGAGAAAAAATACGACGAGCGATTCCGTATTGTGTTCGAAGCTATTCGGGAATTGATGAAGCCGGAACCATTCCTCCAAAGCGCCGGATTGGTTTTCATGCGTGATGACGATGACGTCGCTGTTGAAAAGCGTCTTTACTTATATTTCCAGTATCTTCTGGGCTCTTTCGTCGTATCGGCCATTACATCCGCACTTGGGACAGAGATAGACCTCAACGTTATAGAGACGAGCTGCGCCAACGCCAATCGACTGGACTCCTTGGAATGTCATAACTGCTTCGCAGCGGGGACAATTGACATCCTTTTCCGTGTTCTCATTCATCCCTACAGTCTAGATCGTCGTCAGCTTCCTCGTTGCACAAAACACGAATCTATGAGATGCATCCGTTACATGTGCTAAGCCGAAGCTCATAGGAGGTCCGCGTGAAACCTTTTCGTACGCGTCGAGAATTTTTGCGCTGGAGTGCGGTCACGTTTGTGGGCGCGGCGTTTCCGCAGAGAACGGCTGCCCGCGCCAGCACCGTTGTCGGAACAGGGGTGAGGGGAACTGCGGCCGATGGCGATGCTGCAGATCGCGCGCAGATCAACAATCCTTTTCACATCGTCTTAGGTCCGGATCGAGCATTCTACTTTTCGGATTTCGGCACAAGCAGAGTCTTTCGATGGGATCTTCGAACAGCCAAAATCTCGATTGTGGCGGGGACCGGCACTAAAGGCTTCGCTGGTGACGGCGGCCCGGCAAAATCAGCTCAGTTGAACGGGCCTCACGAGGTTCGGTTTGACAGCAAAGGAAATCTTTATATCGACGAGCGCGACAACCATATTGTCCGGCGTGTCGACATGAAATCCGGAATTATTTCGACGGTCGCCGGAACGGCGGGCAAGAACGGGTATGGCGGCGACGGCGGACTTGCTACACAAGCACTGCTGAATCAGCCGCACGGCATCACGCTGGACAGGTCCGACAACCTTTATATATGCGATCCGCTTAACAACCGCGTGCGGCGGGTCGACGCAAAGACGGGAATGATAACCACGTTCGCAGGAAATGGCGAAGCCGGGCGAGCGCCTGAGGAAGGATCTCTTACGGCAATGCCAATGGCCGGTCCCAGATCTCTCGAGATTACTCGCGATGGCAAATGGTATCTGGCGCTTCGCGAGGGGAACAGCATATTCCTGCTTGACCCGGCGAAGAAGACAGCCAAGAAAATAGCAGGAACCGGCGAGAGTGGTTACTCGGGCGACGGCGGCCCGGCAATTGCGGCACGCTTCGGCTCGTTAGGTCCGGGCGGGTTGACGGGCCCGAAAGGACTTACGATTTCTGATGACGGCAGAACCATGTACGTCGCCGATTGCGAGAACCACGCAATCCGAAAAATCGACCTACGCAGCGGCATCATATCCACGGTTATGGGCACCGGCCAGCGTGGTGACGGACCGGACGGCAATCCCGCTCAATGCATGCTCTCGCGCCCTCACGCCGTCTTCCTTCATGGCCACACGCTTTATGTGGCAGACAGCGAGAACAACCGAATTCGAGCGCTCGAGCCCGCTTGAGGCTGCTGTAGGGGCGCTCTGTGAGCGCCCACTTTTCCTAGGATTAAGGGTAAGGGAACAGGGGCGGTCATAGACCGCCCCTACAGGTAGAGATCTAATTGACCTTGATACGTTGACGGAACTGATTGTTTTCGTTACAGACAAACTCGATCGGTTCTTCGTCGGCCAGGAATCGCTGATTGATGCGGACTGTGAACGGCTTCGTGTAAGACTTCGGATC
>DATFXZ010000482.1:0-4917 GCA_035315305.1 Terriglobia bacterium
GATCGTGTCCGAGTCTTTGCTATCTTCGAAAAACAAGTGAGTTCCGCAACACGCGGCAAACGAACGAATCCGATTCGCGTACGGAATCTTGCGCGGCTCACCCTTTGTCACGACCAAATCCTTGCGCGGCACCGATCCCCACTGCACGTAAGGTGCGCCTGCGCTTCGCCGGCAATCGATGCAATGACAATCAACCAATGCAGATGGCCGGCTCTTCAAAATGTATCGTGTCCCGCCACAAACGCATCCACCAATGATTTTCGTATGAGGCATATCTCAGGAACTAAGTTCAAAGTTTTCCTGTTTTGAAACTCTGTCGTTACCCACACTCCATCGCCGCGTCTAGGTCACTTAACCCATTCGTTCCATTCCTTAGCGATAACTCTGTTTTTCTTACTGGCCCCGCCTGGTGCCGGTACTGCCGGCGGTTGATTTGGATGCGCCCTTAACACCGCCACCTTTGACTTCTTTTCTGAGCTGCAGGTCTCGAATGATGGCCTCTTTTAGATCATTTTTGAGTCGGCGCCACACGGATCGGACCATGTTGACGTTCGGCTCCTCTGTATTCTTGCTCAAACAGCGTTTACCCCCAATTAATTTCGTGGCGACCTTTTAGCGAGAAGTCCCGGCCAGAGCAAGCTGAAAATTGTGTGCTCCCATATATCTCAGGAACTCTGGAACGCAGGAACCAAGCTTACGGTTTGGTCGTGTCCCCATATATCACTTAAGTTGATAATGCTGTGTGGTTCGGCCTCATAAGCTCCTTAACCTTGGCACTATAGCCGCCTTGAAGGCATCTCTAGGCGAAATTCGTCGGAAGTAGTTCCAGACAAATTTTCCTGCTTTCCTTGGCGATCAGTTGTTGCTTTTCCTAGTCAGTTCGAATTCAAAATGCGTTTTGTTCCGTCTGGCTTCAGCGTCTCCCACTTTTCGATCAGGTGATCGCGATCTTTAAAAAACAGCTCGAGCCCACTGATGCGTTCTGTGCCTTTGGTCCAGCCGGTAATATCTTTGAACGCAAACACCATCACTGCGGGATTTTCTCCAAATTCTTTTGCGAGCAACCGCGGTTGATTTCCTTCGCGCGTGTACACCTTCATTAGCAGGGAATGCACACCATCGAGATAATAAACGGCGATCTACCCCGAATTGCGTTCCAGAATAGCATGCCCGTGAGCGAGGGCTTCAAACGCTGCATCGTACGACTGATCATTTTCTGTGAAGCTCCACGCACCAACCAGCCGCCTCTCGAGATCTTCGAAATCTGCATTTAACAATTCCGCGCCATGAACGGCCGCCAAAGGAAATAAGACCAACGCGATCCCGGCCATTCGCATAGATCGGAATTATTGCAGGCTCAGAAGCTGCTCACCAACGCAAGACTAACGGGAAGCACTCGGTAGATGGCTTATTGTCGTTCGCCTGAGGCAGCCAATTTGCGGTCGAAGAATTCCGCGGTGGCGCGGTACGCGCGGACCCAATCGCTCCAACGGAGCAGGTCGTGAATTTCGTCGGGGAAAATTAGCTCTTCGAACACGACGTTTTGCGCGCGCAATTTTTCGACCAGATCGGTGGTTTGCTGGAACGGCACGTTGCGATCGTCGTCGCCGTGGACGAACAGCACCGGGGAGCGCCAACTCGCGACGCTGGCGACTGGCGATGATTTGAACGCGAGCTCGCGCGCTTCTTTGATGTCGGGCGCAACGTCGGCGTTCTTGCCCTCGGCTTCTGCGGCCCACATCGGGAGGAAAATCGCCCAGTCGTGCACGCCATGGAAATCGACGCCGGCTTTGAAAATGTCGGAGTTGCGCGCGAGTCCCATTGCGGTCAGAAATCCCCCGTAGGATCCCCCCCACAGACCGAGCCGCTGCGGATCAACGTTGTCGAGCGTCTGCAAAAATTTCGCGCCTGCTACCACGTCCTGGTATTCGGATGCGCCGCGCCACACCGACTTTGCCGGCTGGCGAAAGGCGCGCCCGTACATGATGCCGAGGCGGTAATTCACCGAGAGCACAGTGTACCCTTTGCTCGCCAGGTATTGGTTCATCGCATAGGCGTTGTGGTAATACTCCATGTAATGAAACCCGAGGAGCATCTGCCGGATCGGTCCGCCGTGCGTGAAGATGAGAGCGGGGCCGCGTCCTTTCAGGTTCTTAGGCGTGAACAGTTGGCCATGAACTTCCAGGCCGTCCTCGCTTTTGAACACCACCTGCTTTGGTGTGACTAACTGTGCCGATGGAAAGTCAGCGGGAATCGCGTTCTTCGCAATGGGCTCGCGTCCGCTGTTCGTTAGGCGATAGGGCATAGCGGGCGAAGTGGCGGTTGAGCCGAGACACAACATCGTTTTCCCATCGCTCGTTTCGACTGGGTTCCATTCGATCGTCTCGCCACTCGCTAGGGTCTTTGGTTCGCCGCCGGTCGCGCTGACGCGCCAGATATGACGGCGATCGATGTCGTTCTGATTCGAAGTGAAAAGAATGCTGCGTTTGTCTGCGCTCAGCACCACTTCTTCGACATCAAAGTCACCCGGCGTGAGGAGTTGAGCAATTCCGCCGGTAGAGGCGATGGAGTAAAGGTGGTTTCTTCCGCCTTTTTCGCTGGCAAAAATGATGCGGCCTGCATCCGTGAACTTCAGTGATTCAAATGCAAACAGCGGCAGCGAATCTTCCATTGCGTCGCCGCTGTGAAAGAGCTCACGGGCTTCGCCGGTCTGCGCGTCAGCTATCCAAAGTGCGCACGGTCGTGGGAACTCAGGAATGAGCGGCCGTTTGAATTCGACTCCGGGCTGGCGAATAAACGCCACCTGCTTGCTGTCCGGTGACCAAACTGGACCAGCATCACGGTTCGTGGTCGGCGCGAGATAACTGATCTTCTTCGTCGCCAGGTCGAGCACAGCGATAAACGAGTGGTCCTTGCGATTGGAGCGAAACGCGATCCGTTTTCCGTCAAACGACCAGCACGGCGTATCGCTTTCGCCTGCTAACTCATCCAGTTGCTCCGCCTTTTTCTTGCCGTTGATCGGCGCGATCCAAAGATGTTTCTTCCCCGACCAAACAACATTTTTTCCATCGGGTGAAACCTGTAGGTCTTCGCAGCCTTCCTCGTTGCAGCCAACGTCACCGAGTAATCGCGGTTCACCGCCGCTCACGTTTACCGCCCACGCCTGCTGCTTCGGGATTTTCTTCTGGCTGGTCGGATTTGCTGACGTCCCTTCTTTGTTCGTCTCACTGCCGCGGGCATAAACGATCGTTTTCCCATCCGGTGTGAGCTTCATGCTCGCCAGCGCCTGGCCATCGTCGCCTTTGTAATGCGTTACCTGCCGCGGTACGAAATCCCGCGCGTCTGCCACCCAGATGTTGCGCTCGCCTTTGTTGTCGAAGACCCACGCCACGCGCGGCGCGTGCGATGCGCTCGTTAGGCCATACGGAAATGGCGCACCCAACACCTGCTCGATGGTGAAGCTTTCACCAACACAAGCGACCGGCAGCAACGCGCTGCCGAGACCAACAACAAGGAAACAGAATAATTTTGTCAACACGGTCGCGAACTATCGCGTGGAACGATCCCGCGTCGAATGGATTCGATGGTGGAGAACAGGAACTAAAGCCAATTGCGCGGACGTTTCCGGCCTCGCCCCTCATATGAGGGGCGAGGATTGAGGTGAGTGGTGAACTTGGAAAGAACCGTCACTCCGTCTCGCCCGGCGCTCAAGAGCGCCGCTACAGCGTTGCGGAGGTAGCAGTGAGGCGATCCCGCGCGTGGAGCCGGGGCGCCACAGCCCCGTCTTCCTGACCACCCGAAAAACTCAATGTAATTGCTTGGCACCTAGTCGTTTTGCTGCTCAAATCTGCCGCCGCAACACACAACATATACTTATGGCTAAGAGATTTATCTTTTTGGTGGCGATCGCCCTTCTCGGCTGTTCGGCGACAATCTTCGCGCAAGGTGCGGCCAAGCCGGCAAACGTCGGCGAGGGGACAGTGATGGTTAAGGGTAAAAACTATCCGTTAAAAAACGCTGCAGCGTACGAGACCACTGTCGACGGGGAAGACGGGGTTGCGGTGGTGCTCAGTGGCCCAACGATTTCAAGCGAGAAAATCAACGAAGCCAGGAAATCGGAAAAGAAGAACGAACCCGCCGATTTTAGACGGCCTTACGTCAAGCTGGAGTTCACGAAGGCCGGAGAATTTAAGGGCTGGGGCGCCGCCGCCGGTGACGTATTCCTGGGCAGGCGCAGGGGTAATGCGACGGGAGAAATAAAGCTGCAGGACGGCCGAGCGATTGGCAAAGCGAGCCAGCCGAATGAAACCGAGGGAATGTTTCCATCTGGCTTGGACGTCCGTTTCGATGTGCCGTTGCTTCGTGCTGGAGAATCGTTGCCGCCCTCCAAAAAGCCGGGGCCCCCGGCCAATGTGAAGCCGACAGTGACCGGAATCTTCAAAGGCAACGGGAAGAACGCAAAGCTGACTTATGTGTCGGCGCATTGGCGCGAGCCGTTTGGCGATAAGCCGTCGATCGTGCTGGTGTTCACCGAGAAGGATCATTCCAAAGATAAGAAGCCAGATTTTAATGCCGGCTTCGGCAAGTTCGGCAGTGCGTTGATCGTCTCACTCCACGAAGATGGCGATATTTTTGGATGTGAAGTGGCGCACAATGCGCTTAAGCACCAAAACTTTAGTTCGATTGGCAAGATCAACACAAACGACTTCGAATATGCAGATGGGCAGGTGAAGGGAGAACTCGCTACGGATGGTCCGGCGGACGTCTTCGGCGAGACGTGGGAAGTGAATGTGAAGTTTGTCGCGCCGCTTGGAGAGACCCCGAAAGAATTTCAGCCTGCGGTTGCGAAAGAACCTGAAGAGAAAGCAACGGACAAGCCCGCAGTCAGCGAGGCGACGACTGAGCTCAGCGAAAAGC
>DATFXZ010000483.1:0-2388 GCA_035315305.1 Terriglobia bacterium
AGAAAGTGCGTGAGGCTGGGACTGACGACGATTGGGAAGTCCTGGATCAGGTATTGTGATTTGCCTGGATATTTGAGGGCGCCGAAGGGAAGACCATGCAGTGCCCTGTCCGGAATGATCGCGATCGTGCGGTTCGGATCGAGGAGACTACTGACAGGCCCGATCAATAACTCCCCGAGATCCGTCAGAAGCGACGCAACGTCCTCTCCTGTCCGCAATTTTTCGAGAACCGATTGGACTTTAGCTTCCACGTCGTTTCGGCTCACCGGGACGGATCGCACGATGAAAAGCTTGTCGGTGACAAACCAAATCAGAAGCTGTTTTTTCAGCAGCGCGTATTCGATGACTTGCGTGTCCTTTGGAATCCGCTGTTGAATTCCAGCACGATCCGGCCGCGCCCGAATTGGCGCAATGTGCGGATTGAACGCAGCAAGGAATTCCAGAAAGAGCTTTGCCCGGTATTTTTGCAAGTACGTCCAGGCAGCATCGACCGAGCCGTTCCTGAATTCGAAATCAATAGCGGCGTCGTATAGATCGCGACGCGCATCGTCGAACTTCACGCGAAGGACTTCCGATTTCAGATACTCATCATCGTTTTCGACTACTTGAATAGCCTGATTGAAGCCGCGAGCGGCTTCCTTGATCCGTCCCGTCTCGGAATAGACTTCGCCGGTAAGCATCAGAGACTGCGACAGCAGTGCGGTTGCCGAAAATGGTTGCCGGGAGTAGAGGTCAAGGTTCTTTTGTAGCAACGACTCCGCCTCGACGTATTTTCTGAGGTTCATGTTCATTTTAGCTTTCACGATGCCGAGTCGAAGTTCGTCGACCGTACGATCGAAACCCTCGGGCACTTTCTCAAACGCAGCTTCGGCGATTCTCAGGTATTCCTCGGCCAGCTCATGTCGGGACATCGATTCGAACAGCTCAGTCAAAGTGATCGAGGCAGTGAACTCCACACCTCCTGCGTATGGAGCTTTGTGACCTTCTTCAACGGACTGCTTGGCGAAGAGAATCGATGTCTCGTACATTCCCTTTCGATAGAGGATGGATCCGATTAACCAGTCGAGAGCAGACCTGCGGAAGGCATCGCCATCGTTGATCAACTGCAGGCATTCCAACGCCAACTTAAGTGCTTCGTCATGATCTCCTCCATAAAACCGGTAGGCCGCTAAATAGTAGAGGATTCGAATTCGATCATGTGGTGCATCAAGCTCTAGGAAAGCCCGATCTGCCTTCGAGAGCAGGTCGAGCATTTCACTATAGCTGGAGGTGAGCCGCAAGGTTGACCCGTATATGGATAAAGCTTTCGCCTTGATCCACATGAACCCGTGTTGCTCGGCCAACGGAACAATCCGTTGCAGCAATTCTCGCGCGGCTTCGAATTTTCCCAGGCGGATCTCCGTGTCGACTCTATTCAGGTCAATCCATAACTGGTCGAAAGGGAAATCCTTGGGTTGCGCAAGTTGGGCTGCTTCAGCATAGGCCGACAAACTTTCGGCAAAGTCTCCACGCCCGTACGATTCAGCTCCACGATTTACGAGATCTCGCAGTGCGATTGTTGCCTCGCGGTGTGGCGTGAACAAAGGTGACAACATTGCGGAAACGGTCTTGTCTCCATAGCGGTGTTCAATTCGTTCGGCTATAAAGCGCATCAGCTCCGGGGATGGTTGGTCGTTTGATAGACCATATTGCATTGCCGCACTTCGACACAGTTCCACGTTCGCGTTGAACAGCCGCTCCGCTTCAACGAGGTTTTTACCTTCGATCGCCTGCTGTAGTTCCTCTAGAGTCGACCTTTCATCAGCCGGCTCGGGATTTGAGAGTTCCCGGTACCATGCGGATGACCTGTCCAAGGCAGAATATCGCCGCAGATAATCATCTGCGACGCTGGAAAGGCGAAGCCTCCGGTAAGTAATGACGAGGTTGTACAGGGGTTCCAGCGATTGCGGATTGGCTTTTGATGCGCGCTCAAACACATCGAGGGCTCTGAGCAAGTAACTTGGGTCACGTTCAGACAGCGCGAGAAAGCTGACCCCGAGATTGTTCAAGGTGGGGATGTCATTGCGGATCTGAGGCGGAAACTCTTCCGCCATGGCGATGAATTTCTGCCACTCTCCTGCAGCCAGATAAACCGCCCCCTGCAATCGCTGACGTTCGTCGGTATCACGCCGCCGCAGGAGAAGCAGTTGCGCTCTGCCGAGATCAGGCACGCCGAAGGTCGGTTGAACGACGGGTGCGTACGCCGCACCAAACAACCGCCCCCCCTCTGGCCTTCGGCGTGTGTAGTGAGGTTCGATGAGCCGCCGGATTTCGCGATCTGAGGAAGCATCCCAGGCGAACAAATAGAGGCCAACAGAACTAAAACAAAGGACGAGAATAAAACCGATT